>JBBREG010000016.1:0-29367 GCA_038203125.1 Chitinophagales bacterium | reverse complement strand
GCGTGTCAGCGTAAAGCGATCTGCACATGCTTGATTTGTAATCACATCTCCAACAAATGTTACAGTCGCTGAGCCTCCACAATTATTTGTGGTGGTAACATCACCTGTATTTGGTGCAACTACAAGACTCGCACACGCTACTGTCACGTTTGTTGGACATGTTATGATTGGTGCCGTGTTATCAAAAACCGTTATGCTCTGGCTGCAAGTAGCTGAATTACCACATGCGTCAGTAGCTCTATACGTGCGTGTCAGCGTAAAGCGATCTGCACATGCTTGATTTGTAATCACATCTCCAACAAATGTTACAGTCGCTGAGCCTCCACAATTATTGGTGGTCGTAATTTCACTTGTATTTGGTGCAACTATCTGACTCGCACATTCTACTGTCACGTTTGCTGGTCATGTCATGATGGGTACTGTTTTGTCAAATACCGTAATGATCTGGCTGCAAGTAGCTGAATTACCACAACCATCAGTAGCCCTATATGTGCGTGTCATCGTATAGCGATCAGCACATGATTGATTTGTAATCACATCTCCAACGAATGTTACAGTCGCTGAGCCTCCACAATTATTTGTGGTAGTGATATCACTTGTATTTGGTGCAACTACCAGACTCGCACATGCTACTGTCACGTTTGTTGGACATGTCATGATGGGCGCTGTATTATCAAATACCGTAATGATCTGACTGCAAGTAGCTGAATTACCACATGCATCAGTAGCCCTATACGTGCGCGTCAGCGTAAAGCGATCTGCACATGATTGATTTGTAATCACATCACCTACGAAAGTTACAGTAGGTGCCTCATCGCAATTGTCAGATGTGGCCACTAAATTCAGATCCACAGCAGGTACCAAATTAGCACATGATACGGAAAGGGTTGAAGGACAGGAGATCAATGGGGATTCAGCATCCAGGAAGGTAAGGATCTGAACCGCTGTTGATGTGTTCCCACAATCATCTGAAGCGGTAAATGTTCTTGTGGTGGCACCACCCGCACAGGTTGATGAAGATTCACTGCTCGTTGAAAACGTAATCACTACAGAAGTATCACAATCATCGATTGCTGTTGCTGTACCAAACACCGGGACTGATGAACAATCAACAGTTGCGTCAGCCGGCACAAACACGAAAACAGGTCCCTCAGTATCGATGAAGGTAAATGTTTGACTGGCTGTGGCTGAATTACCACAATTGTCTGTGGCGATAAATACTCTTGTGCTTGTTCCTCCTGCACAATTGGAATTTAGCTCAAAACTAGTTGTAAAACTAATGACTACTGATGAATCGCAATTATCAGTAGCAGTTGGAGTACCAAAACCCGGAGTGCCGTCGCAGGCTATAGTCGTATTGGCCGGCACAAATGTGAAAACAGGGGGTTGTATATCTACAAAAGTTAAAGTTTGGCTACTGGTGGAGGAGTTGCCGCAGACATCTGTGGCAGTAAAAACACGTGTGGATGTTCCACCTGCACAATTTGTCATCGCGTTCGTACTTGTCGTGAAAGTGACTGATACAGATGAACCGCAATTATCTGATGCGGTTGCGATTCCGAAGGATGGCGTATCGTCACAGGAAATTGTCGTATTAGATGGTACGAATGAGAAAACCGGGGCCGAATTGTCATCGACTGTGATTGTTTGTGTACATGTACTGGAATTACCACAATCATCAGTAGCCTGATAAGTTCGTGTTAGTGTGTATCCGTCAGCACAAATGAAATTGGTCATTACCTCTGTAGTAAAAGTTATAGCTACATCCTGATCGCAATTATCGGTAGCTGAAATTCCACTTATCGATGGCACCGGCACCTGGCTATCACATGAAACTGTAATAGAGGCTGGGCAATTCATCAAAGTAGGAATCAGATTATCAAGTACTTTAAAAATCTGAGTACATGAATCAACACCTGAATTATCTGAAATATAATACGTCCTTACTACAAACTGGGTATCCGTGCCGCAACCTGTACCTGTAATCTCATCCTCGACTGTAATAACAACTCCAGTTGTATCATCAATATTAAGTATATCCGGGTCAGGAGCCGGCACCTCATCAATACATGTAAACGTTCCACCATCTTGTGGCGGACAATCGACAATCAGACCAACAAGTGGAGGTACTGTGCAAAGGTCACAGACTGAGATTTGAGCTCCTGAATTCAAACAAAAGAACAGATACAGCGTATCGACATCCTGCGGAAATGTGAATGTAATTACAGTACCTGAACCACCATTGGATAACATGCTGCAAACACCATCGATAGATGCAAATGAACCATCGAGCTCTCCGGTACAACCATTTCCCTGTCCTACTTCCAGCGTAAATTGTTCCGTATTGGATCCGGATGGCCGAAACAATATAAATTCATGACAATTTAATGTCCCATTTTGACAATCTCCTTGAGACATCTGTATATCACCCATCAAATCAATATTTCCTGAACCGCATTCCGGTACATTGCTAAGATCAACAAATGTCTGATGTTCAGACTCACAAGGTGTAATGGGGCATTGGGCAGTGATTGATCCCGCAAGTAAAACCAGTGCGGAAATCCAAATGAAATTTTTATATCCCAAAAGCAACAGTATCTTACGGATTCGTAAATAAACTTGAGGGAAAGTGTCATATGTTTTCGCATCTGATGTTGCGTTGACACTACATTTTTTTAAGCAGGGTGACCAACGAAATTCATTGGGTGAGTACAATAGATTCATAACTTTTATTTAGGTGATTATACTTTGAATGATGTAATTATGCGGCAATCACCTAACAACATGATTATAGAATCCTTATCCAATGCATCGGAGAAAGCATTAAATACTTATGCATGTACACATGGGCTTGTGTTATACAATACGTACGATAAGGATCTGTACTACTAGGCTTATGCAAATGCAAAAGTATGAGCACTCAATACCTTAATAGTTACAGAATATATTCTAAATGGTATAAAATCTGAATAATAATTTTAACACTTTCTCAATTGATATTGATTAATCTATTTACAAATTTCCTTGTCTAAATTGAGGAATCGCATACTATTGCCCCCTCTTCCATTTAAACTTAATACGAGAACAGCATCGGATGGTTGATTAATTTGTCATAATTATCACCATTCTTTATGTGCACTTCATTTTGCATTTCTTCACTTTTCACTAGAGTCTGAATATGTTAAAATCACCATTGTTGACATTCGGTGTTTCTTTCGCAGGATCCCATTTGGGTCGTGGCAAGACTGTTCACTCCCTCACTTTTTTTTACTATGGAGATAAAAAATGCAGAAAGGCATAAGTAGCAACTGAAAAGGCAGGAGTTTTTTCAATAGCTTGGGGACTTCTAACCTGATGTTCATTTAAATGCGCAATATTCTTTGACAATCCTCAATCAGGATTTTTTCCTGAGCGGAAGTCTTTTTTCAATGTAATAAATGGCTTGATCACTTATTTTCAGAACTATAAACTGATGATGATCAATTAATCACTACACGATTTCTCCAGGTTGAAGTTCAATAGGCTTAGAAACAACTGATGGATAATTGGTATTCCATTGTTCACTTTTGTCCGTTTAATATATTGCATTTTTTTTTGGCGCCCTATTAAAATTGTATTTGGCGATATATGACCAAATATAAAAAACAAAAAATACCGATTTTCAAAAGTCAAACGGTATTTTTTTTGAACTATATGTTATTTATTTGGCAACTAGCCAAACGAGAAAAGGGCAACCCATATGGATTGCCCTTTTCTTTTTAATAACTCCAGATGATTACATCTTACTAAACTTAGAAGGATACCATTCTCCTGCTGACTCCACCCAGATAAAATAGATTCCCGGAGAGAGGTAACTGATATCAACCATCTTATTGTTGTGGTTAGTTGCGGAAACCTTTAATTCTTTTCCATCTAATCCAACCACTCTGATCACGTTGATATCGCCATCAAAAGAAAGGTTGAGGAAGTCCTGTACAGGATTTGGATATACCATCAACTCTTTATCAGCATCCGGATTTGTAATACTTTCTTCAAATCCCGCTGCCATAGGTCCAGTAACCTCTTCAATCGTCATTCCTTCTTCGATGAGGGCTGTGCCGGTAAGTTTCGTAATGATGACTGCGTCAATAAACACCTGGTCATTATTATCACTTGCATCACACTGTATCCTAAAGCTTGCATTTGATGTCGGTAAGAAATTGGGGACTACAACTGTAGTGGTATAGAATGTATTGTTATTGAAGTTGGTACCTCGGATATAACTTCCGATAGTCACCCATGCCACACCATTGTTATATTTCAATTGGAAATCTTCTCCCTTCTCCATACTCCATGCATAGAAGGAGAAAGTAATAGACACGCCAATCGCACCTGATGACAGGTTAAAGCTTGGTGATGTCATTGCTGACGCCGTGCCGGAATTATCAGCAAGACGGATAGAATACTGGCCTTCGTAAGAATTAGAGCTGATCACACGAACTACATCTACGCCTCCGTCAATCCAGCTATCCCAACCCGTTTCAAAATAACTTGCCAGTAGAACTTCTCCACCTGGAGGTGGTGGTGGCGGAGGAGGACATGGAGCACAAGGTCCACCGCAATCAATACCTGTCTCACCCTGGTTTTGAATACCGTCATTGCATGTTGCGCAAGGTGCACATGGTCCACCGCAGTCAATACCTGTTTCACCCTGGTTTTGGATACCGTCAGAGCACGTAGCTCCTGATGCAGGCACAATGCTTATCGTATAATCTTCTACTTCACCATAGGTGAAAGAACCACAAGTAGGAGGTGCTGTATTGTATTGCATGGATACTCGCATACGGGTCGTCAGTGTCGCATTGGTAGCAGGCACTGTAAATGACAGATTCAGTATCGAGCTGCCTGTACCCTGCGCTACGGTTTCACCGGCATCAGCCCAGTCCAGGTCTCCATTGTAATCAATAAATACCTTCCAGGATTCAAGGCGTGCGCCGCTTGTAAATCCGGGTGTTAACTGAATTGTATAGGCCGTTCCTTTCGTAAGGTTAGTCGTCAGTGCCGTATAGTTGCCATAACCTGCATTGTTACCACTGGTATTGTTGATAGAGCCCAATGATACTTTGTTGATGAATTCTGACTGGGTATTTGTTCCATTGGAGGCGCAATATGCGGGCGGTGGCGGCGGTGGCGGCGGTGGACTGCAGGAAGTAAGACAGTTACCTGTTGCATTTACTTTATTACGGATCACATTTCCTGGTTGAGGTCCAAAACCTAAATTGAAGTTAATACCCACGTTGAGGTGGCAATAACTCATAAGCGTACCACCACCGGAAGGGTTTCCGGGTAGCGGACATGAACCTTCAACAGAACCTGCACAACCATCGATAGCTGTGTTATTACCATTCCATGCACATGCATGGGTATGTTTTGATCCGATCACGTGACCCATCTCATGTGTGACCACCATCACAGTCCAGCTGTAGGTAGGTACATTCGAATAGGTAGATCCTATGCTGCTGAAGCATTTTCTGTAGTCATGATTTGTCTGACACAGACCATCGAGATACGCAATACCACCGCTGGCCTGGTAAGACACAAGGTGACCAATGTTTCCATTGATATTTCCTGTATTAGCGGTGAATGAATTGAGCATAGCAGAAGATGTAGACCCGGAGTAAGGCGCTGGGGTATCCCATGCTTTGATCTCACTGATCGTCATATTGACCTGTTCGTTGGTATAGAGTATAAAGCTTTGATTGAACAATCCTGTGATATAGGTAGTAGCGGGAGCAGCACCACCTTTTTGTGTTACGATATCATCATCAATTTCAATATAAACCCTGACGCAGTCACCCGCATCTCTGGAGGTAGAATTTGGTTTGAGGTCATCAGCCGTATACGGCAAACCTTCATCAGAAGTGGCACATTCAAATCCACTGTCGCCCTCGAGATCAGCTTCATTGTAGAGGATATGACGTGTCTCACGATCTGTCTGAATGCGACCTAATACAAGATTGCCTTGATCGGTGCTGATCAGGCCCATGATCTCATCATTGAAAACTGAAATCGCTACCAGGGAAGTAGGATCACCTTCAACAATTCCCATGTAATGCAGTCCCCGATTGTATTCAACAGGTACATTCGGCGCTGAGCTATAGAATAAATTAAAATCCGGTGCGAAAATGTTGTGCTTCACCAAAGTCAGCTTCATTTCAGAGCGATCTGACACCGGAAGTGAAAATTCGATAAAGTCATTCTGTCCGTTCATCAGGCTTTGGATAGATGACGGATCGATATTCAGTATGGATCCTTTTTTTAACCCTTCGAGGTTAAGATCCCGGTCAAAAACATCATGGGAGGAGAACGTAAGTAGTTGGGTTTTTTGAAAGGAGCGGCCTTCCGATATGGATTTGACTACTTCATTGTATACGGCCTGTTGGGCTTGTGTGACTCCCCATAGGCATACCAATAACAGTACAACTGAAACACGCATCATAGTTATATTATTTAAAAAAATGTTTGAAAAACTCCAATCAATTCAAATTGGGGGTAATACAATCGGGGGAACTCAATTGCTACAGGTATTCATTAGCCAGTTCTAGGGGAGCAAAATGCGGCTAAAGCAGATAGTGGGCTGTAATGTGAACCGGTTAAGATTCCGCATTCTGCTTTAAACACACACAAATATTATACAAGTGTGCTGCGTGGCCAAACTTTTTAATAGTTTTAAGAGAAAAATCAGGGTTTAACCTTATATAATTTCAATATTCTGTAGGAAATTACCCTTGAATCTTGCACGACCTAGTTCTTTTTGGCGTCGTCAAGTTGTTTTTTAACTTTTTCCACAGCCTGGGTCTGAGCTCCCAGTTCTTTCTGAGCAAGTTCCTGATTTTTAAGATTTGTCTCTATATCCTTCTCAGCTTCAGAGATTCGCTTTTTTGAATCTTCAATGATTTTATGAAGGGTATCGTTTTCACGTTTCAGTTTTTCGAGGCTGCTTTCGGCTTTTGATAAAAGTTTGTCCTGCGCTTCCAGATCGTTGGAAATCCGCTGAATTTCCACTTCGTGAGCAAAGTCTTTAAGGAATTTAACACCGGCCACATATTCCTTTGGATAAGCCTCAGATGTAATAAAACCAGGGCCCAGGTCAAACCAGACAATCATTTTGGCACCATCAGCCACTTCTTCACTCAGGCTATAAACATTTATCCTGTTGACGCCTCCAATATCCAGCAACTGGACCTGGGATGCTACATTTTCCTTTCCACCCTTGACTCGGGCGATCTTGCCATAGGACTTCATATATTCTTTCCACGTGACATCTGCCAGTTTGGTATTAACACCCGGAAGGACAATTGTTAAAGCTGGCTGTGAGCCAGTCGACATGACCTGGGTGGTTTCGAGAACCTGGGCTTGTGCTGAAAAGAGGCAGAACGTGAGGATAAGAGTAGTGGAAAGGAGAATTTTCATGTGTTACAGAATTATCAGGTGGCTTGTTATATAATTATCATCTCAGTTGAAATGACAGCATCCATAGTACAATCTTTACCCTGAGTTGGTTTCAAAGTACATTGAATTTTAGAATCAATAAGAAATCTGGAAAAGAAATCTTCTACTGATAACGTACATCAAATCTGCCTTCATATTCTTCAGGATGATCAGGATTTGGGCTTCACAATGGTAAAGACCCTGGAAATGTTAAAACCAAAGTGAATATCTCCATCACCCCAGTCACCTACTGTCTCTGCGATAAATCCCTTTTCGATCATGGAAGTACTGTTGGTGAAATGAAGCTGGAAGACATGGCCACCAGTTTCGATATCAAATCCTATTGATAAAGAATTGCGGTATAGTGGATCGGTTTGATCCGGCAGGATGTAGATATATTCTGTATTGAGAGAAAGTCGTTTGCTCAGTTTGATCCGGCCACCAATACCTATTGCGAGCACATCATTCTCCTCTGCTGCTGTTTTGACAAGATTTCGATGTACAATCGTGGGAGACAGCTGCATGCTGAAACCATTACTAAACTTGCGGCCGATGATCACCTGACCTACATGATAGAGCCTTGAGCTGAACAGGTTTTCCCGACTCTGATCAGCCCACTTCAATGTAAGAATCGCGGATGTGCCCAAAACACAAAGGGTTATCGGCATTTCCTTCAGACCGGTACTTTGTCTCAGGATCTTGTACTTAATAAAGCCATCGTAAGTTTTTTCATAACTACTCCGGCCGATACCAATCGTCAGCCGTTCTGATATCCCGTAATCCAATCCAATGCGAATGGTGGCCTGGTCGAGTCCGAAGAGCTCATACGGTCCTCCGTTGACAAAACCGAACCGGTGAGAAATCTTGGTATCCAGCACACCAGATGAAGTGCTTTCCAGGGAATGCAGATTGATGATTCGATTTGTTTTAAAACTGGCTGCCGCATACTCGGTAGTCTCCTCTCTCCCAAGTAGTGAAAGCAAATCCTGCTCTTGTTGAGCAATTAATTGCCCAGTTGCAGCAGCCATTATTATGATACTCGCTATCGTCTTCAAATATTCACTCATGTGATCGCCTTACATCTTTTTCAGATCTGTCTGCACAGATACCCTGACTGATTTTGCGATATTCTCCCGTACCACTTTGGGAACATCAATATTGTAGTCCGCAATGACGATTTCAAATGTAGAATGTGCAGAAAGGATTCCTCCCTTGACATTTACTCCTGCCGTGGTCGTAAGCGGTTTTGATACGCCATGTAATGTCATCGTCCCTGTCGCTTTTACCGTATAATCACCATCCATTGCAAAATTTACCTCCGATAAATTGCTGACACTTCCTTTGAAAATACCTTTTGGAAATTTTGTGCTCTCCATATAATTCTCATTGAAGTGGTCCTGCATCAATGCTTTTTCAAAGGTAAATCCTTTGATCAGTACCGACATCTCTATAGCGCCACTACCCGCATCTATGATGATGTAACCACTATTATTGATGCCTTCTATTTTTTCAAGAGGCGCTTCGGAAATAAAAAAAACTCTCGCCGTCCTGGAATAATATTTCTGTGCTGATACGATAGGCATCACCAGTACAATACTGAGCACGACAATTATCCACTTCATCCTTTCAGTTATTAGGGGTTCCATCCTGAACCCATTTTTCAATCTTTAGTATCTCACATTCCGGCAGAAATCCTCTGTCCTTGGGCATTGGAGAAAACCCGTTCTCATGCCGAAGCGCACCTATCAGTCGCCCGGCATCTACCTGGTTTTTCAGATTTAAATGACCATCCAATCGAATCCCGCTGGGTACTGCCTGTGCGTCATGACAATCATAACACCTGTTGATGATAATCGGGGATATATCAGCACTATAGCTCACCGATGTAGTATTGCATTCCTCAGGAGGATAAAGCTCGTCTTCCACATTATACGCACATGAGATCAGTGTCAGCAGTAAGCAGGCACAGAGCAAAGAGTAGCATTTATTCATACAACATCATTCAGTATTTCCGACGGCGTACCTGTTCTGAATAGTAAATCTATACAGGTGATAATTAAGACAGGATTCTAAATTACCCAATCGGAACTGTAGCTATCCGAATCGGATAATTTATCGCCTGATAATCATTTACTCTTCTCCTTCAAGCCATTTTTTGAATAAAGGAGATTTTTCAGTACTTACGACGACTTCCTCATGCGCCGGAGGCAACAGATCGATCCGGACTCTTGCTTTTGAATGGGCATGCATCTGCTGAATCGCGTCAATACGAATAATATATTGACGGTTGATCCTGAAAAAGCGGGTGGGATCAATCATCATCTCCATGTTTTCCAGCGTATAGTCCACCGGATATTTTCTTCCTTCCCGGGTCATCATAAACGTGATCTTATCTGACGTATAGAAATAAGCAATATCCTGCTGATGCACGAGCCGCAGACTTTGACCCATCCGGATCAGGAATCGCTTTTCCTGGCTTTGTTTCGACAGGAGCTTGTTGACGATCTGGCGGTAATCACTATTCTTTTCTTTAAACTCGTGGTAGCGATTTAATGCCTGCCGGAGATCTTCTTCTTTTATGGGTTTGAGCAGATAATACAATGCATGCAGTTTGAAGGCTTCGATGGCATACTGATCATATGCTGTACAAAACACGATACCCGTACGCTCAAATGTATGGTGTCGGAAAATCTCCAACGCCGAACCATCAGCTAAATGTATATCCATAAAGACCAGGTCCGGAGCTTCATGCTGGTCCAGGAAATTAAGTGTGGATTCCACACCATCCGTAGTGCCGATGATTTCAGCAGATGGCTCCGCCTTCTTAAGCATGTTTACCAGTCGGGTGGCAGCTGGTTTTTCATCTTCAACGATCAGGATATTCATAGGGGTTCATTCGGATGAATAATAGGAATTCGAACTGTAAATGTATTGCCATCATTGACAATTTCAACACGTACATGCGTCAGATACTGATACCGGGTCAATAAGCTGCTTAGACCAAAGCCGGTCGATTCGGTCATTCCCTGGATTTTAGGTCGTATGGGATTCGATACCATCACCTGACGTGCATTGATGGTAATAATGATCCGTAAGGGATTTTCGTCCGTGATCTTATTATGCTTGATGGCATTTTCAAGCAACAGTTGGATCGTCATTGGAGCTATATATCCATCTGCTGGTGTAATATGCTCTTCAATCTGAATTTTCTCTTCATGCCGTTTTTTCAGGATGTAGATATAATTACGCATGATCGTGATCTCTTCCTGAAGGGTAATCAATTCAGCATCGCGATGCTGAATCACGCCTCTGAAAAATCCGGATAGCTGATCTACATAATCCACAGCAGATTTCTGATCCTCTTCAATAATACTCGAAAGTGTGTTGAAGCTATTAAATAAAAAATGCGGATTGACCTGAGCACGGATCGCATTGAGCTGAAGATTTGTTTTTTCTCTTTCCAATTGATGCAGTTTCTGTAGCCTGCGGATACGGGCACGGATAAATAGATATGTGATTAACAATGCCAGGATTATAACACTCATAACAAACCACCATGTCAGGTAAAAAGGGGGCAACACCACAATCGTGCGCTGCAGTGATTTGGATTTAGAGAAATCATCGTTGTACGATCCCGCTACATAAAATGTATACGTACCGGGAGTTAATCTTGAATACACTGCCCGGCCTTCCTGTGTGTATATCCAATCCTGGTCATGTCCCTCGAGCTTATATCTGTATTGGACCACCGATGGATCCGGATACCATAAACCTGTAAAGCGCAGATCCAGAAAATTACTATCTGGTCGTAGCTCAATAATTTGTTCATCCATCTGCATCCCGGGCAAAAGATCCACAAGATGCATATGTACGTATCGAGATGTATCAGATGGAATCGAAGTAAAATGAAGCACTTCATCTGTACCGGCAATCCATACAGAACCATCTTTATCCTTTGCTGTAGAATTAATATTTGGAGAAAAAGATTGCAAACCCATCGCGGACGTAAATGCAGATAAGCCCGAATACGGATTTTTTATTTCAATTTCTCCTTCCCGTATGATGATCATATCATTTTGGCCAGAGGTGATCAGGCTGTTGAGCGATCCGTTTCTTGATTCTATACGTTCAAGCAGTTCACCTTTGGAATTTAACTTTAGGACATTCCCCCGGGCAGCAGAAATCCAGATGTCATTTTGCAGATCACTGGTGATACTATAAATCGTCCCGATGTCAATGGAGTCAGTACCCATTATCAGTACAGGCGCTCCGACTGATCTCATGATATTATTCTCAAGACAATACAATCCGTTGCCATCAGTTCCAAACCAAACGGCACCATCATTGCCCACATAGACATCATATACATACCCCGCAGGCAAATTGAATTTCTCCTGAAATCTTGTAATGTTCAGATCTTCTTTCATGGGATTATCCTTCCATGCCATTTGTGTAATACCGCCAAGCGTCGTGAGCCAGATGGTATGGCCTTTGCCATCAATATTAAGTATGCTGTTATTGGAAAGACCCTGAGCCTCATCCACGATCCGTACGCTGCTGTCGTATGGGTTATAGATGTAAAGCCCGTCTCCAAACGTACCCATCCATAATAATCCATCCGCGTCGATATAAATCGAAAGAATATTAAGATGCAAGTCAGGTAAATGAGCTGTAAGTTTCTGTGTTCTTTTATCGAGGCTATAAAATCCGTCTTCACATCCGAGCCACACATAATCCCGGGTAGGTGCAATCGTTTGGATGCCTGTAACACCGGGCAGCATATGTTCGAACTGGGTATTAGCCATGTACAATTTATTGCCTCGGGCCATCCATAGATTACCTGTCAGGTCAAATAATATTGTATTGATCCTTTCTTCATGTTCAGAAGGCAATATGATTGTCCGATGTTCGAGATCAAACGAATACCTGCCAATATTTTTTTCATTGCCATACCAGATCTCATTTCCAAATCCGGCGCTCATACCCGTGACAGGACCTTCAGAATCCTGAGGTTGGATGATGGTCATCACGGTATCTAATCCCAGGCTGTATCGGCCTATCCCCTGATCATAATATCCCAGCCAGATATCACCGCTCTTTTCCGCTAGAAGTTTTGTCACGATTTCATCTGTCAGGCCATGTTTCTTGTTAAGGTTTGTTAGATTCCCGGGTGTTGCGACATTGTACCTCCAAATACCGTGGTCTGTTGCCAGCCACAATTGGTCTGACGGATCCAGCAGAGCATCATAAATATCATTGATTATTTCATTTGACAGAATGGCGGTTCGGGTGAGTTGATTATTCTCCCTAATCCAGACACCGTGACCGTATGTTGTGATAAATACTTTGCCATCGGGATGAAATAAAATTTTTGAAATGGGAAAGGTCATAAGTGAATCCTCCTGAATCATTGTACCTGCACCGAGAGTTCGTGCTACCTGGATCATACCATCTGTATACCCCACCCAGATCTCATTTGAAGGGCTTTCAGAAATTGCACTTACAGCGAGGATCTGTCCATCTGATCTTGGCACCTCTCTATACTTCCGGCCATCAAAAGAAAATACGCCTTTGTCTGTTCCGATCCATAGCATATGATCAGAACTCTGAAAGAGCAGATTGATCTTCTGAATGTCCTGATTGTAGTCCGTTGGCATTTGGCGCCAATAGAATTCCTGGGTTGAAACATTTCCTGCGATGATCAGAAGAAAAAAAATCAGGAGCGTTTTCATGAACGTGCCGGGATCGTTAAAGTCGCACGGACGGTGACCTCTATTTCTTTGGCAATTTTTTGATTGACAATTTTTGGCACTTCTATCTGGTGATCTGTCAGTGGCACCATAAATTTCGCGGTGGCTTTGATCTCACTGCCATTTGAAGTCAACTCTATTCGAATGATTCGTTCCTGTGAACGTCCGTGAATTTTAAGTTGACCTTTGGCGCGTGCCTGGTATGTTCCGGGAATGGTAAGATTGATTTCTTCAATAATCTTTCCTGAAAAACTGGCATCCGGATATTTGGAAGTTTCTAAATAATTTTCATAAAAATGTTGCTGTTGTAATCCATTATTAAATCCTTTGAATGAAATAATAGAAACAACAAAAGCGAACGTCATGGATTCAGCATCGATAATACCTTCCAGACTACCAGATGATGCGGAGATGATCTCCAGTGGAGCATCCGATCTGAATGTGATCTGACCTTTATTGGTTTTATAAACTGTCTGACCAACAAGATTACATGTAAACCATACCAAAAGGATATGTACGACAAATATTTTCATTGTTCAGCTGATGATGCATTCCACGATTCTTCCTTTCGATACACGACACCTTTAAAATGTGCTACAAGTTCGCTTCCGCGTCTCACAGTGATGTGATAGATCCCCAGCTTATGACTCATCGTTGTTTCTTCTGCTATAGCGGTAAGTACATCGCCAGGGAAGACAGCTTTGATATGATTGATCGATGTCTCAATCGAAACGGATTTACGGCCATGCGCATTTGAAGCGAAAGCAAGCGCACTATCCGCAAGTGAATATGTAACACCACCGTGCGCAATACCAAATCCATTTACCATCTCGTCTCTCACCGTCATCTCCAATGTACAATGTCCGGGACCTTCCTCGACGCGCCTGATACCCAGCCATTGGCTGAATCGGTCACCATCATACATCTCAGTTACGATTGCGTTCATGCAAAAAAGGGTTGATGCGTGAGTGCTTTACGGCGGAGACCGGCGCAGCATCGGTACCGATCTTCATGATATAACTCATATAATCTGTCGATGCGCTTTACGATGGTTTCAATTCCAATTTCATCTGCCCAGGCGATGAGTCCTTTCGGATAATTGACACCATGCTGCATGGCCAGATCAATATCTTCTTTAGAGGCAATACCTAAATACAATGCATCCGCCGCTTCATTGATCAGCATCGCCAGGATCCGGTCACTGATCATTGTTGGATCTTCATGTACTTCGGTTCGAGGCATGTCAGAGGAATAATCGAAATATCCTTTTCCGGATTTTTTGCCCAACCATCCGGCTCTGACTACATTCTCCTGCAGATGTGACGGTTTATATCTCTGATCATAATACATCGCGGTCCACACAGATTTGGTAACAGCCAGGTTGATATCGTTACCGATATAGTCCATCAATTCGAACGGACCCATTTTAAAGCCAACAGCTTTCATGGCGCCATCAATTTGTGCAGGAGTGGCAAGTTGTTCCTCTGCCATGCGCAATGCCTCACTATAATAGGGACGTGCAATTCTGTTGACAATAAAACCGGGAGTGTCTTTGGCCACAACAACAATCTTTCCCCATGTGGAAATCATTTCTTTGCAGGAAATAACAATGTCCGCTGACGTTTGTAAAGCAGGTATGACCTCCACGAGTTTCATGAGCACAGGTGGGTTGAAAAAGTGAAGACCAATAAAGCGCGATGAATGATCCAGGCTTTTAGCGAGTGAAGTAATTGAAATAGAAGAAGTATTAGATGCAATTATCGTTTCCGCTGTTACAATAGATTCAAGCTGGGTAAATATTTTCTTCTTTTCTGTTTCATCCTCAATAATCGCTTCTATGACAATATCTGTTTCTGAAAATGAATCCAGTGATTCTGCAAAAAATATTCTTCCAAAAATCCCCTTTGCTTGAGCATCTGTAATTTTTTGTTTTTCCGCAAGTTTGTTCAATGATGCAAGAATGGCATCCCGTCCTTTTATCATCGAGGCTTCATGCGTATCAAAGACCAGCACCTCATGGCCCGCCATGGCAGCCACCTGTGCGATACCGCTCCCCATGGCTCCGGATCCAATGACTCCTACGCGCATCATGATCCGGTGAAGATTGCTTTACGTTTTTCGAGAAATGCCTGCACTCCTTCGGCATAATCACTTGTTTGTCCTGCTTCTGCCTGCAACTCTTCTTCCCTGTCCAACTGTACGACAAGATTATTGACCAAGCTCATGTTTAATGCCTTTTTTGTCAATGCGAGACCTTTTGTCGGCATACCTGCTATACGTAATGATATTTCGCTGATATATGATTCCCATTCCGTCTCTTCAATACATCTATAAATCATACCCATAGATTCTGCATCCTTTGCCGGCACTTTTTCTCCTAACATCATCAACGCACTTGCCCTTTGAAAACCAATGAGTCTTGGCAGATGGAAAGTGCCGCCGCTATCCGGGATCAACCCGATATGTGCAAATGCCTGAAGAAAATATGCTGATGATTTTGCGACGACGATATCACAGGCAAGAGCAATATTAGCGCCCGCTCCTGCCGCAGCTCCATTGACCGCCGCGATGACAGGTACTGGTATATTCCTGATGCGCGTAATGATTGGATTATAATGATCTGCTACAATAGACTGAAGTTTTGGACCATTCGGATCGGTGACTTCATTCAGATCCTGACCCGCGCTGAATGCTTTTCCTTCTCCGGTAATGACAATACAACGAGTCCCGTCAGTGGCACAATGATCCAGCGCATCCTGTAACTGCAATGCCATCTCCCGAATAAAGCTGTTGAAACGTTCTGGCCGGTTAAGCCGAATCGTGGTAATAGAAGCCTCCCGGTGGATGAGGAGCATATCCTGACTTTCAGACATGAGGTTAAATTCCTTATGGTTAATTGATCTCACCTTCACATGCGGCGGAAGGAGCTTAAAAGTACTAAGAAAACTGCCACCTCTGCGGTTGGGCCTTAATCCATATATAGCACCAGGCCTTTCAGATAATGGCCTTCCGGATGGAAGATCGACACTGGGTGATCGGGTCCCTGGCCAAGCTCATAAGCGACACGTGCAAGCCGGCCGGATTCAATTGCCGCAGCCACAATGGTATCGCGAAACATTTGTGTATCAACCACCTGGGAACAGGAAAACGTAAACAGCATCCCACCTTTTTTCAGACGGGATAAGGCCATTACATTTAGCCGTTTGTACGCCTGGATAGCGTTGTGTCGTTTCGCCAGACTTTTTGCAAATGCAGGCGGGTCTACGATCACGATATCAAATTGCTCATCTGATTTTGTCAGGTACGTGAGTACATTATCTTTTACACTTTCATGCCTGCCTGCATGTATGTTAAGCGTAAGATTTTTTTCCAAAATTTCTAACGCACCTGCAGATGTATCTACGGAAATCACATCAGTCGCTCCACCTTTCAAAGCATACAGCGAAAATCCTCCGGTGTAACAAAAACAATTCAGGACTGACTTACCATCGGAATGCAATTTTACCAAATCGCGGTTATTCCGCTGATCGAGGAAAAATCCGGTCTTCTGGCCTGACACCACATCAATGCCAAATTGAAGGCCACCTTCATGGATCACTAGGTCTTCCTGTGTAGCTCCAATTAACCATTCATCTTTTACATCTTTTGCGTATGCTGAAGGAAGTGAGTCTTCACTTTTGCAATACACCGCATCAATTTTCAAACCAGTTAGTTGCGTCAGTGTTTCAGCTATTTGCGCACGTGCCTGGTGCATACCAATTGAGTGAGCCTGGATCACGGCAATATGATCGTAGAAATCAATGACCAAACCCGGTAATTGGTCTCCTTCCCCGTGCACTAAACGAAATGCGTTCGTGTGATTTTTTTGCAGGATACCAAGAGTCTGTCTATATGCAACTGCTTCATTCAACTTTGCTTTCCAAAAAGCATCATCCACCATGATGTCTTCGAAAGCAAGCATACGAATGCAAAGACTACTATCCTGGTAATGCCCTACCCCTAACACACGATCCCTGAAATCCAAAACCTGAACCAGGTCACCATCCGTAAGGGATTTTGTGGGTGACTGAATCGCGCGTGAAAACACCCATGGATGTTTGCGAAGAAGGGACTGTTCTCGTCCTTTATGGAGTTTAACCTGCGGTGGCTGCATGAATGTGTAAAGGTAGAAGAGCTAACCGGAATCAGTAGCATTTGAAATATTCGAAAGGCTCCAGACAATCGAGACATCGGTACGCCGCTTTGCAGGGAGTGGAACTATACGGACTGATGATCACCGTATTTTCTGATTGACATTGAGGGCACTGTTTGGGACTTCCTTCCATCAGCGATCCGTGTCGATTGGGAGGAGCGATGCCATACCCGAGAAGCTTTTGATGCCCTATTGGACTGATCCATTCTGTAGCCCAGGGTGGACTGATGACCATATCCACTCCGATCCCAGGCAATCCTGCCTCATCAAACTTCGCTTTCACCATGAAGGGTATTACATCAATTGCCGGGCATCCCGAATAGGTGGGTGCGAGATCAACCTGCCATTGACCTTCATTTTCCCGAATGTCTATAACCATACCCAGGTCTACGATGGAGATGCCCGGAATTTCCGGATCGGAAACCTCATAAAGCGCTGATGCTATACGTCTGCGGATGGAAAGCCAATCCAAGCTTGCCTGAAGTTGTTTTGTATGTGTGTCTGTAGTTACCACTGCATTTGCGGAAACGTACGCTGCATATATTGTAGTTCCGTCAGGATAAAACCCATATCCTCCGTATGACGGCCCTCCTTTCCGCCTGTGCGCATCGGCTCATCAGGAGGCAAGGACAGTGTGGCCTGCGAAAGAATTGAAGATACTTTTTCTAACCAGGGTTCTTTTAATGAAATGATATCAATGGCCTGACCCTGTGCCAATAAGTCATTTTCAAAGGATGCAGGAATAAACATTTCCCCGGTATATCTCCACAATTGATTGACTGCAGACTGCATGATGGTATGGCTTTGCTCAGTGCCATCTCCCAGCCGGATCATCCATTCACTGCTATACCGGTAGTGGTATTTGATTTCTTTCAATGTCTTTACAGCAATGGCCCTAAGAGACACATTGGGATGATTTGTGAGGGCTTCGTATTGGAGCAGGTTGAAGGCATCGTAATAAAACTGTCGGGTGATGGTGTTCCCAAAATCTTTATTAGGCAATTCCACCAGGAGCAGGTTGTAGTATTCATGTTCATATCGGAGCATGGAGAGTTGATCCTCAGTAGATCTGACGTCCTCCAGACCGGCGATATACTGATAAAGTAACCTGGCCTGGCCGATGAGATCAAGTGCTATATTGGTCAGTGCAATGTCCTGTTCGAGGACAGGACCATGGCCGCACCACTCTCCCAGGCGCTGCCCGAGGATCATGGGATTGTCAGCGAGGTGAAGCAGGTAAGAATTACTGGCGGTCATCAAACTCGTGTTTTGTGGGTCCAAATTTACGTTTTCCTTACCGTAACAGGCTGAGGACAAGGTGATTTAGTATGTAAAAACGAGGTTTGGCTTGTATTGGGACTGATCCATATTACGTATATTTACCCTGTTTTCAGGTCCATGTTTTTCCCAAAAATTTAAACTAAGTATTTTAATCTGAATATATTATCAATTATATAAAATTATCATATGATTAATAATAAATTATATTTCTGTCTTGCAGGCTGAATACATGTGAGGTAACTTTGGCCTTATTTTTTCAAACTGAGATCCCATGAAGATTCACTTACGCCTCTGGCCAGTGATGGCTATTCTCGTCGTCTTGTCTGCTTGTTCGGACATTGAATATGACTATGAAACCCTTCCTACCACATCAGGACCCTCCCTCGAATCCAATACCATCGTCTGGGAATGGAAAGAATTATACCTGGATATTGAACGTGACCTTACGGATTTCCGGCCAGCTCCGACCTGCCGGGCCATGGCATATATTCACATAGGAGCATTCGAAGTCATCATACCGGGATCGGAGCAATATCGCTCGCTTGAGAATATACTCTCTGGCTATACTGCACCTACCCTGATTTATGCCACGAATAAAATCAACTGGCCGATTGCCCTCAATGCATATTACGCAAGAGTTCACCGGTTCTTCCTGTTCAATGCTAACCAGGAACAAATCTTTAAGATGAACTCCGTAGCATCTGAACAGTTGAACCTGCTCAAAACAGGAGTAGCTGAAGGAATCGTGGAAACTTCCATTGAATGGGGACAGGATGTAGCTGATGCGATTATCGCATATTCAGAAACAGATCGTGAAGGTGCTATCCAATCACGTGTTGCTGTACCTGTCGATTATTTTCCACCTGCCGGACCCGGATTATGGGAGCCAACCAATGTTGACTTAGGTAAAGCGATGTTTCCATATTGGGGTCGTGTGAGGACATTTGCCGCATACCATAATGAGCTCATTGCCATACCACCTATTTACACATATAGTACGGATGAATCCAGTAGTTACTATCAGGATCACCTTGAAGTAGCAAATAGGGTCAACAACTTAACGCTTCAAGACAGGTGGGTTGCTGAATTCTGGAGTGATGACATTACATCACTAACATTTAGCCCGCCGGCAAGGATATTTGCGATTGCCAATCAGGTGGTTTCAAAAGAAAAATGGAACCTCGAGGAGACGTTGCACCTATACTGTATCATGGGGATAGCGATAAATGATGCAGCCGTGGCAGCCTGGAAATCAAAATATATCTACAATACCGAACGTCCGGAGACCTATATCCGCAAATACATTGACCCAAACTTTAAAAGCATCCTTGGACAAGCGATTGGAACTCCTGGAATGAATCCGGCATTCCCGGGCTATCCTTCGGGCCACAGCACCTTTGCCGGAGTGAGTGAGCGAATCCTGGAGCATTTCTTTGGACCGTCATATGAGTTTACTGACTTGTGTCATTACGGCAGGACTGAGTTTAACGGATATCCAAGGACGTACGCCACCTGGAGGCAAATGGCAGAAGAAAATGCGTATAGCCGGATACCATTGGGTGTTCATGTCCGTATGGATTGTACAGAAGGACTTCGCCTGGGTAACCTGATGGCGGTCAAGGCTCTTTCACTGGACCTCCAGAAATAAGGGCCGGGTAGGTAACCTTTATATAATAAAATCGTAAGGCTGGCGTATGTCAGCCTTTTTTCATTTTAATCCGCTTACTTTATCGGTCCGGCACAGTGTCCTGGAGCAACTTTCAGAAACAGGCCTGCGTTACAGAGGCATAGATTTTCAGACTGATGGCAATTCGTTTTATCCTTGTATTCTTCATATTTATTGCAGGTGCTACCCTATCTGCCCAGAATTCCAAGCTGGCAGACCAGTATTTCCTGGAGGGCGAATACCAGAAAGCCGCTGATCTATACATCAAACTTCACGAGACGGCAAAGAAAACAAACAACTACACCTATTTCAATAAATACATTGAATGCCTGCTTTCGCTCCGTGATTATGAAATGGCCGAGCGGGAAATCCAGAAGCAAATGCTTGCCGAACCGGATGATTTCAGCATGCTGGTCACATTGGGCAATGTGCAGGAACGAAGAGGTAATTATGATAATGCTCAGGCATCCTATAAACTTGCCATCGAAAAACTGCCTGCCCGGATGGATGCCATCACCCGGCTGGGAAATGCTTTTATCAACCAGGCAAAATATGATGAGGCTATCGAGACCTATGAAAAAGGCGAAAAAGTCCTTGGGACACCCGGAGTTTTTGCCTATCAGTTAGCCGACCTCTACCGCCGCAATGGGGATATGCCAAAAATGATCCGTCAATATCTTTATTCGCTTCATACCAGTCCCGATCGTTTGCCAGGTATTCAGAACACGTTACAACGTTCTTTACAAGTCGCCGATTATCCGGAATTGCTTATACAGCTTTATGAATTTATCCAGGAATATCCTGAGACAGATCATTTTCCAGAAATGTTGGCATGGACCTTTATTCAGCAGAAAGACTACAGCAAAGCCATGCGTCAGGCAAAAGCCCTGGATCGCCGGATGGCTGAAAATGGCCTGAGAGTGTACCGCCTGGCCATGATTGCTGCCAATGATAAGGACTATACAACTGCCATTGATGGCTACGATTACATCCTGTCGAGCCAGGGCGTTACATCTCCTTATTTTATGGAAGCAAAACGCGCTTCGCTTGCTACCAAGCGTAGACAGATCACAGAGAATTTTAATTATACCGTAGACCAATTGCGTCCCCTGGAAGCAGAGTATGAAACATTTCTTGCTGCACACGGCATTAATTCCGCAACCGCTTTGATCCAGTCAGAATATGCGATGCTGGAGGCTTTATATATCAATGACCTTGCAAAAGGTATTAACCTGTTGGAAGAGATCGTTCATCTTCCTGGTATTAACCAAACCATCCAGGCCAATGCGAAGCTTGATCTCGGAGATTATTACCTGATGTCGGGAGAAGTTTGGGAAGCTACGCTGCTGTATTCACAGGTTGACAAAGCATTCGTTGAGGATCTCATCGGTCAGGATGCACGCTTCCGCAATGCAAAGCTCTCATACTACAACAGTGATTTTGAATGGGCACAGGCCCAGTTCGATATATTAAAAACTTCCACCTCAAAACTTATTGCGAATGATGCATTAGACCTGAGCATCTTCATTATGGACGTTACAGGTCTTGACAGCAATACACATGCATTAAGTGAATTTGCAAAAGCTGAGCTATTAATCTTTCAAAATAAATTAGATACTGCGATTGAGAAGCTAACGATTCTGGGAAATATCTATTCTGAGCATGGGTTGAAAGATGACATCCTGTATCTGAAAGCAAAGATGTACGAGAAGAAACGGGATTACATTTCCGCAGAAGCATTGTACCAGGAGATCATCGAAAATTTTGCTGAAGAGATTCGTGCTGATAACTCCATGTATTTTCTCGCAAAGCTATACGAGCGCCAGCTCAATGATCCCGCAAAAGCGAAGGCGTTATATGAGCGTCTTTTTATGGAACACAGCGACAGTACGTTTGCAATCGATGCGCGTAAACGCTTCAGAGAATTGCGAGGTGATTTTAATGAGGCGGAGGAACAAACACAATAATGATTTTGGATTTTGGATTTTTGATTTTTGATTTTTGATTGTAAGATCCAGGACATTACATTGTAAGATCCAGGACATTACGTTGATCTTCATTGAATGGTTAGATAGCAATTTAAATAACTATAGTTTTAATCGAAGGCTGAAATATGAAATTAGCCAATCACATTAACGCATGGATAGTGGACGCTCAGCATTGAGTGCGGGATGTAAAAAATCCAAAATTTAAAATCCAAAATTAAATATCAACTTTATCTTTTTCGATTAATCGGAATCCATTACCATGGATATTCATGATCTGCAGGTTAGGATCTTTGCTTAGATACTTACGGAGTTTGGTGACGAATACGTCCATGGAGCGTGCGGTGAAATAGTTGTCTTCACCCCAGATTTTTGCGAGGGCTTCGGAGCGTGTCAACACATCGTTTTTATGCTGGCAGAACATCTTGAGCAGATGTGCTTCTTTTGGAGAAAGTTTTTCGCGTTCCTGGCCATTGGTACCCTGCCATGTGAGGATGCGTAAGGGATAGTTGAAGTGATATTCACCTACCTGGTATTCTTTTACATCATCTTCTTTATCGGCTCCTTTATTGACTCTGCGTAAGATGGCCTGGATGCGGAGTAACAATTCTTCAGAATTAAAGGGTTTGGCGAGATAATCATCCGCTCCTATTTTGAAACCTTCAAGTATATCTTCTTTCAGGTTTTTCGCTGTTAGGAAGATGATGGGCATATCCTTATCTTTTTCGCGTACTTCTTTGGCGAGGGTGAAGCCATCTTTCCGTGGCATCATCACGTCAAATATGCACAGATCAAAACTTCCCTTCTTATACGATTCAAAACCTGCAACACCATCAGATGCCAGCGTGACATCGTATTCGTGCATTTCCAGATACGATTTCAGGACATCCCCGAAATTCTGGTCGTCTTCTACAAGAAGTATTTTATTGGCTGACATATAGTTTCAAATTTCTGGTAATCAAACCGAAAAATCAAGATCTGGTTTATTTTATATTTTTCTGACGTACAGGAAGGTACATGGAAAATTTACTTCCCTTGCCCAGTTCACTTTTGACTTCAATACTTCCCTGGTGAGCCGATGTAATAGCCTTTACGTAACTCAGCCCCAATCCGAATCCCTTCACATCGTGTAGATTACCGGTATGCACGCGGTAGAACTTATCAAATATATGCTTTTGGTCCTCTTTGGTCATACCGATACCCTTATCCTCCACATTCACCTGGATCCCCCCGCTGACATTATAGGTACTGATGATGATTTCCGGAGCATGACCGGAGTATTTATTGGCATTATCGAGCAGATTATGGATCACGTTTGAAAGATGTGTCTGGTCCCCATGTACAACAGGAGAAGTCGCATCAAGTTGCACATTTATGGAGCCTTCGCGCTGATGGACCTGCAGGCTCAGGTGATCCACTGCCTGCCGGATCAGCTCATGAAGATCTACTTCCGCGATTTTGAGCTCAAAATCCTTCTTGTCGATCTGGGCCATCTGCAGTACTTTCTCAACCTGTTGCAGCATTCTCTTATTCTCCTGCTTGATGATACCAATAAACCGGTTGATCTTGGATTCATCACTGATCACCTTCGGGCTGGCTATTGAGTCTGCCGCCAATGAAATGGTTGCAATCGGTGTCTTAAATTCATGGGTCATATTGTTGATGAAGTCGGTCTTCATCTCCGATATTTTTTTCTGCCGCACGATCACATAGATCGTATAACTAAAACAGAAAAGGATTAAAAACGTAAATGCTATCGCTGACAGCATGGTCGGTAATAACGAAACCCACAGCCAACCCTTTTTATTTGGGAAATGGAGCTTGAGCCATCCCGGCGAATTTTTTATATCACTTCGGTATAATGCAACCTGATATTTTGAATTAAATAAACTCCTGGACTCAGGTGTATCCACATGACTCGCTTCGGATTCATCAACCGCACCCACCACATAATTGCCATTGATGATAATAAAATTACTATCGACAGCCTGCAGGACACCATATTGATATGGCAGATCAATGCCACGGCTGATCAGTTCTTCATCGATAAACAGGGTGAGTTTTTTTGGATCGATACGCTCAGATATATCCGGCGGATTGTATCTCCGCTGTTCATCCAATATTTCCCAATACGTGCTTTGACGACGCCATGAATCCATCGAATCAAGAAAGGAAGTCAATTGTTCGCCTTTATACAAACTGTCATTTAGTGACTCCAGGTGAGAGCGCATCTCTTCATTGATCATGCCCGATTCCTGGACAAATGCGGCAATCTCCTGCTGGATCATGAGTGACGGAGCCTGGTTGAATGTATTGAGAATATCCAGCGGTATCTTGGTTTCAATGGCAGAAAGGCGCTCTTCTACCTTGTTGAGTGCGTCGATGATGTGTGTATCGAATCTGGATTCCTGCTGCTGCATCGACCAGTTGAACCAATAGATCTGGATCAGGGAAGATCCCAGCAACCCAATGGTCATCAATCCAATAATAAGCCAAATCGCTCTTTTACTCATATCTAATGCAACAAAAATAATCCTGCTGAGGACTCCTCTGCTTTTTTAATGGAGTATTAACCCAAAGGTGTTGAGTTGATTCATTTCTGAAAATAGAACCCGACGTGGTCCAATTCACAACTTCATACAACAACTGTATAAAGTAGTAGTTCCGTATATCGGTGGATGATCTTATCCGTTAGGTTGTAGGTTTTTGACCTTGATATTCCGGTACCAGACTTTATCACCATGATCCTGCAGTGATATCCTTCCTTTCGGTGCGATACCAAAACCAGGCATGTCCTTGAATTTTGATTTTGCGATCAGGTCAAGGTATGATTTTGAGGATTTATCATATTCCACGACTTTCACACCGTTGAGCCAATGTTCGACTTTACCATTATTCTGGATGATACGGACCTTGTTCCATTGTCCTGCAGGCTTCGCAGCTTCATTTGAACTTATGATCAGATCATACAGGTCTCCTGCCCTGTGTGAAGGGTATCTTGAATCCGGATGACATACATTATCGAGCACCTGCATTTCAGGACCTGTATGCCATACAAACTCATATTTTGGATCTTCTACGACATTGTAGATAATGCCGCTATTACCGCAGGGAGATATTTTCCATTCGATATTGAATTCAAAATTTTCAAATTCTTCATCAGTCACAATATCGCCTCCATCAGGCGCCTGCCAGTGACCTTCGGGATTTTTCTTTGCATCCAGCATTATTGCTCCGTCACTCACTACCCAACTCGTACCAATCGTTGTCTTGTTGTAATTATGCCATCCTTTTGTAGTCTTGCCATCAAACAATAATTTCCAGCCATTATTTACTTCTGTAGGCAACAATGTATTCGCAGACAGATCCGGAACGGCCGTTACAGCCACAGGATTTCCGGCGGGAATAGCATTCATCGTGTACCATGCTTCCGTGGTCCACAAAGGCAACCCGGAATCACTCACATACAAGTCTTTCATATGCAGGTAAACTACATGTCCTGGTTTCATGCCAGCTAGTTTCAATGAAACTTTTTTCCGATCTGCAGAAACATATGCACCTTCAACTTTTAGGGCTACATGATCAATCTTCGGGCCGCCATATTCTACTGTAGGCACATATCTCCATTGGCGTACTTCCCAGTCATTGACATCCCATCCGTCACCATCACGAAGGGGTTCTGTAAACTCTATTTCCACACCATCGCTCTTCGCACGTACAGCCAGCATTTCAAATGTGGGTTTGTTGTTGAATTTTAATCGTTGTAATCCATACCATAATTTGTCCGTCTGCGCCCAGTTGCCGGGATTACCAATGCCCCCTACATAAAGTGAACCATCCGGGCCCCATACCATTCGGTTGATTCCGGCTTCCAATCCCTGGATAAAACGGAATACAACCCCCTGATACGCACCATTTATTTTTTCTACAAATACTCGCTCTACACCACCCTGTGTGACTTCGCTATGAATCATCTGTCCTTTGTACGGACCATCATTGATAGGTAATGGTGTGGATGGGGAATTGCCAATTTCATCCTGTGGCAACCATACAACAGGTGGCTTTTCTTTGAGTGTGGCTGTCCCTTCAAAATCAACTGATCTTGATCCAAACCAATCCCCCTGTGACACGTGGACAATCTTACTGCTGGGCAACCAGTCGCCCTGGTTGTCTGCTACAAAGATTTCATTGTCGATACCGATTCCGATTCCATTGGGTGTGCGTAATCCACTGGCGATGTATTCAATATTTCCTGAGGGCAGGTCGAATTTCACGACCCTGCCACGGGATGGCATTTGTTTCAGACCGGATGCACCTCCTGGTTGTATCGCTGTTGCCAATGTAGCATAGAGGTCACCATTTTTTTCAGCAAGTCCAAATGCAAATTCATGGAAGTTGGCAGAGGTCGGCCATGCATTTGAAATGCAATGATATTCATCGATAATATCATCACCATCTGTATCCACCAATCTCGTGAGCTCCTGTTTTTGCATAATGTAGATTGTATCCCCCATCACTTTCAATCCAAGGGGTTCAGCAAGACCACTGGCAATACGTTTTACTTTAATTTTTGATGGATCACCTGAGGCAACATCTGATAGCAAATACACAGACCCGGATGGGTCCCATGTACTGACTGCAAGTCTTCCGTCTGACATAAAATCCATACCCCCTACTTTCGGTAAAAAATCCCATGGCCTTGCCTGCGTGAGATCGTAAGACGGATGCACATTAACAAGGGGTACCTGGTCACCCGGAATTTTTTGGGTGGTGACCATGGACAGCGATTTTCCCTGTAACTGATCATGCGTTGAAGCAGCATGATACAAAGCTGTAGCGGGTACACCAGACCAGTCATTCTGTCCTTCAGGTTTCCATTCAAATGAAAAATATCTTCCTCCGCTTCCATTCATATATTCAAGCCTCACGGGATGATATCCCTGAGAAAGACGTACAGTTGTTTCTTTCATCTCAGTACCGTGAAGGCCATCGTTATCCAAGACTACGTTGCCGTCGATCGTAACTTTTGAACCATCATCACTTAACACACGAAGACCTATGGTGGTATCCTTGTCAGTAAAAAGGTATCCATGCGCTACCATAACAAAATGATCAATGAGTCCACCAAAATCTGTTGCATCCAGTCCCTGAAAATCAGTCACAATACCTGCCTGATTTGATTTTTTCGATGTAGGAATCGTTGGCAATTTGTCCAGCTTACCGAGATCTGTATATGCATCCACAAATAAACCGGGAAGGACATCCTTCATCTCTTTCGTTTCGCTTTGTAATGCTGTGATGGGTCCGGTATTAGCATCCTGTCCTACATCTTTTGTGTCCAGCGACAGGATAAAACGAACCATTTCTTTTGCATCCGGTACAGGTAATTCCGGATGTGCGCTCATTACCTGGATGCCCCAGATACCTGCACCACCTGCAATAACTTTGTTGGCGAGTCTGGTGACTTCCTCTTCCTGCATGGGATAGCGCTCTGCGATTTGTGTGTATGACGGACCTATCGTCTGCACTTTGGCATTATGGCAGGTCTTACAGTCATTTTTTGCAATGAGTCGCTCACCTAGTGGAAGCGATTCTTCCTCTTTGCCGAGAGAGTTTGGATTGTCGATGGTGGGGCTATTGATAAATTTGGTACGGAAGAATGTTTCACCTTCGGGATTTAGTACTAATGTTCCATCGAGGGTAATCACCTGGCGTCCTTTGAATTCACTTTTTGATTCATCGGCCACATTCCATTTTCCATTTGTTTCCACATTTCCTTTGAGTGCGATGGATGATACATTTTCCGCGATGCTTACTTCATAATCTTTGCCGGCACCTTCCATCCGAAACACGCGTTCGAAACCGACCTGGCCATCATCACCTGCTATGACATCTGGTTGTTCATGCACCGTGATGATTGTACCATCATTCAGATGCAGATGAAAAAGAAGTGATGCTCGACCTGATGTGATCGAATGTCCTCCATACCTGACTTCTTTCAATACACTTTGTCCGCCCTGCGTGACACTCCATGGATGTTTGTGTTTGTTTTCAATCCAGCTATCGCCGATAGAGATGGGTTGAGGTCCATGGGCATTGTCATACACGGCTCCCTGAAGATGGACATGGCCCTTCCATACTTTGTACAGAGAACAACTATCTGTATGATAAGCCGCCCACAGGTCATCATGTAGCGCCAGCGTGATGATCCTTGGCTTTTCATCGAGAACGGATCTGAATACCCATGGGTCATAGGGGCGTTCAGGACCTTCTGCAGATCCTGAGTTGTTTTTGCAACCTGTTGTGATCAGAAGTGAAATAAGGGTGAAGAAGGCAAACAGCCTGGCCGGAGTGGATATCATCGTTTCCATTTATATGCCAATAATACTGAAAATCCACTGATGGTCTGAATGCTCTAGTAGGCCCCAATATTTAACTTTGGAACCTTAAACCAACTATAATGAAAATTCTAAAAATTTTACTCTATGTGCTGCTCGCCCTGGTAGGTATCGGCATCATCCTGGGTCTGGTCGGACCCAAAACCTACAAAGTGGAACGTACAGCTGTGATTACAGCTTCGCCGGATGCTATCTGGCCACATGTCAATAACCTCCGTAGTCAAAACACCTGGTCTCCGTTTACAGAAGTGGATTCAGCTATGGTAATTGAATACACAGGTACTGATGGAGAAATTGGATCCTCCAGCAAATGGGAAAGTAAAAAAATGGGCAATGGTGAACAGACCCTCACTACCGTTGACCAGAACAAAGGTGTTACAACCCATCTCAAATTTTTCATGCCATGGGGTACCAGCGAATCTGATGCATACCTGAACATGGAACCTGATGTTGCCGGCACGAAAGTGACCTGGGGATTTGGGGGTGAGAATGATTTTATGGGGCGCATTTTTGGGTCGATCATGAGTATGGAAAAATCTGTTGGTCCGATGTATGAAAAAGGGCTGGCAAATCTGCAGGCTGTAGTTGCCGCTGCTCCTGTTATGGAAATGGGTAAGAAGTATCC
>JBBREG010000015.1:0-29917 GCA_038203125.1 Chitinophagales bacterium | reverse complement strand
GATCACCCTAAAACGACAAAATCCCCGGCCCACCTTTTTTCAGATATGCCGTAGTCACCTCCCGGATCGTTTCATCCAAATTACGGTAGACAAATTCACCTTCCTTACGGCTTTTGGAGGAATCATAAGAAAAGGTCCCATAGACCTGGTGGACTATATCCGGTGTAGAAAACCTGCCTGACAGAACATTCGATCCCAACAGCTGAAGCGAGGCAAGACGTCGGGGTGCCAGGCGAAAGCTCCGTTGCAGAGAGAGTGCGGAAGCAATTCGATTATAGATGTCTTTGTAGCTTACATCACTGCCGCTCAGAATCCAGCGTTCACCGGTTTTTGATTTTTCTAATAGCATCACAACAAACTGAACGATATCACGAACATCCACAAAACCTGTTTGGCCGCCCGGATACCAGGGAGATCTTTTAGCAACCCGATCGATTAATTGCAAACTCGAACGTGACCAATCACCTGTACCCAGAATCACAGAAGGTAAGATCACAGAAACGGGAAGACCTTCCGCAGCCCCACGCCATACCTCCAATTCACCGAGATATTTGGAGAGACCATAGGAGGTGCTGAAATCATTTTCGATCCAGTCACCGGATTCATCCAAGGTGACATTATTTTTTTCCTTACCAAGTGCTCCAATCGAACCGATATATACAAGATGTTTTATGTCGTGTGCAAGGCATGCATTGACGATATGCTCAGTCCCCTGCTGATTAACTTCCAGCAAGCGAAATTTATCTTCTTTAAAATACGAAACCAATGCCGCAGCATGAATTACCCAATCCTGGTCACGTATCGCATCATTTACATCCGGAATATCGGGCAGTCGTAAATTTTTCCATGTGATACGTTCGCGGAGATCGGGTGGAATTACTTTTTCATCATGCTGAAACGTCCCCGTCAGGTTCGTATACCCTAGGTGTAATAAATATCGCAACAAGTACGAACCTAACAATCCGGAACCACCTGTAACGAGGATGCGGGTATTCATGAAATGGATTTATGCAATGCACCTCCAATCGAATCCTGGCGTGCTCCTGTCAGTTGATGAATACCAAAAGATTTGTTCTGTAAAACTTTATATCCCAGGCAGGCCATCAGGGCACTCTCCTTATGATCAATGGTCATGCTTTCCGGGATCTCATAATTGAATCCATAATCAGTTGCAAAACGACGTAGGAGTTCAATGAGATGAAGATTGTGTGCACCACCTCCTGTAACCAATATACGCGCAGGTCGTATAAGTGAAGGTGATAAGTGCATCGTGATCATATCCGCGATTGCCAGTGTTGTCGTAGATAATAAATCAACCGGATCTTCCTGTCTGGCCAATAAATATTCAATCCAGGATGCAATCACTTTTGCATTGGACATCCCATCGGGTTTGCCTTCCTTATACGGAAACATGGCTACGAGATCATGACGGATGGAGTCCAGCACGGCCCCCTGGCTGGCCAAAAATCCCCCTGCATCAAATGTATGTCCTGCTCTTTTCGCCAGAAAATTAAGTGCCTGGTTGCACGGTCCGATATCCCATGATTTCCATTCACCCGTAGTTGTCTCCAGAAAAACATTGACTATTCCGCCCAGATTCAGATAGGCATTGTAACCCGGATATAAAGCACGATCAGCGATAGGTGCAAAAGGCGCCCCTTGGCCACCAAACGCCACATCAGCATTCCGAAACTGCGTTATAGTCTGGATGCCAGCGGCAGCCATAATGTGCGCACCACTTCCAATCTGTGTTGTAAATCCTATTGCAGGTTCATGAAACACCGTATGTCCATGCGAAGCAATCGCTGTTGGTTTCCATGTTTTACGCTGGATCCAACCATGTACTTCATGGCCGATGAATGTTCCGAAATCCGCATCGAGGCGCATTAATTCAAAACCAGATAATTCCGGAGCAGATTGTAATCGCTGATGCCATTGGTCGGTGTACGGAACTGTGATCGAATCAAGCATTTCCCAATACGCCTCTCCCTCCACTACGTCTATTCGACAAGCGGCCATGTCCAAACCATCCAGTGAGCTACCAGACATGATACCAATGATGACATCCGCCATATCTTATTCTTGCTTTAAAGTCATGGAGTATGCAGCAACTGCCTGAATCTCATCGGCAGACAGGATACCCTCAAAAGGTGTCATGGTGTTTTTGCCCTTCGTGATGAGTGCCACACGTTCATCCTGCGTTAGAGTTGAGACCGTGACATCCTTAGCGCCATTGATGCCCAGTTTGCCATCGGCTCCGTGACAGATGACACAGTATTTTTTATAAATATCCTGACCAGCAGCCATATCACCCGCGGCGACTGGTGTCTTGTCTTTCGGGGAGCAGGCAAGGACGAGCCCCATGAACAGGAATGAAATGAAAAGTTTGTTCATCGCTATACGTTTTGTTTTTTCATACACGGTAAATCTACTTAGTTTTCCCATGTGTTGCCCAGATGAGTTTGGAATGCGGTAAGGGTATATAATTCATTTTTTGAAAAACAGTTTACAGATTGTGAATAATTTCGTTTTGAAAGGTTCGTCCTGAACTTAGGATATTAGGAAATGTTGTAGTCAGCATCATGAGAATTATATCAAAATCACAGCAAGCCAGAGGCGACTTTAATGGTGGCCAGATACTCGAAAATAAACCCATTGGTTTTCCGCAGGACCGCGGATTTGTACGTCCGTATTCTTCACTTTTTTACTGGGCACGCGCGGAAGCGATAATCGATAGTACGATCGGACTTCATCCGCATCAGGGATTTGAGATCATGTCTTTTGTACTGGAAGGAAAAATCAAACATTTTGATTCTAAGATGAATGCATGGAAGCCCCTTGAAGCAGGTGATGCGCAAATCATCCGCGCGGGTAATGGCATCTCCCACTCCGAACATATGGAAAAGGGAGGCGTCATCTTCCAGATCTGGGTGGATCCTGACCTCAGTAAAACGTTAGAGCAGGATGCGACCTATGATGATTACAAAGCATCCGATTTTGTCACCGAGGAATCTAATGGTGCGAAGGTTTCCTATTATGCAGGAGAAAAAGGATTGATAAAACTCGATACGCCCGGAGTTGACATCCGACGTATCATAGCAGTAGAAGATTCATTTGAATGGAAAGGAGAAAAAAATGCCATTCGTTCGCTGTATGTCGTAGCTGGATCGGGCACCTTAAATGGAAAGACAGTGGAGCAGGATGATTTTATTATCCTGGATGATGGAGAGAATATTGAAATGAAAGCGCATCAGGAAATCCTTGATGTTTTCGCCTTCACGGTTCCTTCAGAACCTGGTTATCAGACGTATAGTCATCGTATGTCGAGGTAGGAGTTATTTAAAATTTTAAATACAAGTGATAAAGAATGCAGGTCGATGGATCTGCATTCTTTATGTAAGAAATCTTCATCCTATTTTACATGGCTAATCGAATAAATATTGATATGATGGTAACTGTAAAAGGTTTAGTTTTTACGGATGCATATGTTACATCCCAGCTTATATCGATTGAAGGGTTCTAGGTTAGATTATTGTCAATCGAAAGTTTACTTGAGGCAAAAAGAATTTCCGGACGTAATAAGGATTTGGACGATATTGAACATTTAGTATGACAGATAAAAAGGAAGAACGATTAGACGGAAGTAGATTCAAACAACAAACCGTTGTCGATGCATCTGATACACGTGTATATTGGTTATCTCAGCCTCTTGCGTTCAGAATTAAGTGTGCTTATCATTTGTCTTTGCGTGCGTATGGATATGATCCGGCTAATGAGCCGAGACTTGATCGTATAGTTTTTTCCACGCGGAAACACGCACATAAAATAAAAAAGCCACTCAACTGAGTGGCCTTGATAAAACCGAATTAAACCCCATTACCTGATCTCGATCGACTGTGATGTCGGTTTCTTTGCGATGTCTTCTTTTTTCGGAAGGGTGACCTTTAGTACGCCATCTTCATAGGCGGCACTAATGCCTTCACGGTTCACAGAATCATCGAGATGAAAAGATCTTTTGAAGGATCCAAAATTGAATTCACGGCGTGTAAATTTGCCGTTCGATTCATCCTGGTCCGTTTTCTTTTCAGCGGATATAATTAGTTGATCATTCTCGAGGCTGATTTTAAAATCCTGTTTGGTCAGACCCGGTGCGGCTACCTGCACAAGGAAGTGTGAATCGTGTTCACTGACATTGACAGAAGGGGAGGAAACAGTGTAATCATTTCCGATCGCGTCTGCCAGGGTGGTGTTGAAGAGTGTGTCGATCCACTTGCCTAAAGATTCGGAGGGATTAACAGTATTGAATTTTGCTGATTTCATGATTCAGAATTTTACGGGCTTATTGAATTTCGATGTTTCGCGTTTCCGGCTGTTTCAACGGAAGGTCAAGCGTCAGGATGCCTTGTTCGAAGGCAGCTTTCAGATTGGCCTTGTCTACATTTTTTGGTAGCCGGAAGCTTCTTTTAAAGTTCGTGTAATCAAATTCGTACCGAACAAAATTTGTCTTTGATTCCTGGTTTGGGTTGGTGGCAGTGATGACAAGCTGATCCTCAAGGATCTCAACTTTCACATTTTCTTTCGGGATGCCCGGGATGGCTAACTGGATCTGAAAGCCGGTTTCAGATTTCATAATATTAGCTCCTGGGTGCGTGGACCTGGCAGCAGCATGATCTGGTGCTGGTGTCTTGTAATGAGGGTTGGGAAAACCAGCGAAAGGGGTGTAGTACCTTGTCCTGGCGGCCGGATAGCAGGCGTATGGTTTCATATACTTTTTAAGTTTTTAGATTAAGTGAATACCTAATCTATTCAAAGGGTATTCCAACAGAGTTTTGCCGGCCAAAACGTCAGGAAAGTGTAAAATTCTGTGACAAATTGTCATCAGTGCTGCGGGAGCTAGTAACGAAAGATGAATTAAGAATGAAGACTAATTAATTACGAATTACGAATTATGAATGACGAGTAACAAATGACGAACTCCGAATGACGCGTTAGGAATAACGATTAACACGAATGATTAAAGCCATGTCGAGATATGAGCTTTTGATGCTGGAGTAAGAGATGCCAGACACCAGACTCGAGTCAAATTTGATTTTTTGAGCGTTTGAGGCGTCAACACGATGGTGCTTCAACACTTTTGATTCACCCTTCACGATTTACGATTCACGCTCACCTCTCACCTCTCACCTCTCACCTCTCACGCTCACTCCTTCTCCTGCTTAGGTATCTGGAAGTGAATAGGCACTGTCATCCGGACAGCTACAGGTTTGCCGCCGACGAGACCAGGCTTCCAGGTTGGCATGAGGGTAATGATGCGCATTGCTTCTTCATCAAGGCCGAAGCCAAGGCCTTTGACCACCTTGGGTTGTGTTACTTTTCCGGTAGGGTCAACAACGAATTGTACGACCACAGGTCCCTGGGCACCAACAACACGTGCTGAGTCCGGATAGGTTAGGTTGGTCTGGATATGGGTGATCATTTTGCGGAAGGTGCAGTCAACAGTATCCGTGATGGAGGGTTCGCAGCCATTATAGATTGGCATCACTTCGGCTACATCATAAACATCGGGCACAACATCCATTGTCACCGGTTTGGATGATATGTCTTTTGCATCCATCGCAAGGTTAAAGCTCACCGGAGACATATACCGGAATGCCACTTTTTTGCCTTTGTTGACCGCAGGATCAAATTTGAATTTGTCTTCTTTCAATTTGGTGATGACGGCTATTGCTGACGTACCCAACCCCATGCCCGGATCCCGGATGGCCTGGATCAAACCGATCGAACCGTTTTTTTCAATTACAAATTCAACCATCACCACACCGCCTGCATCCTGGGCAACAGCTGCCGGAGGCATGACCAGGTTTTTAGTGATGTATTCATCGAGCGATTTTTTGGTACAATCACTTTTCGGAGCACAATCCGGCCAAGTGGGCGGGACATCCGCTGTGCGAATGGTCTCTGCAAAAGGTGTTTGAGCGGAAAGACTTGATAAGAGAACTACAGTGAATACCAGGTAGAATCCGAAACGGAGTACAAATGACATGGATGTATAATTTGGTTAACGACTTCCTTTAACGAAGCCACAAAGGTAAAAATTCTGCCCGCTGAGGTTCCCTATGGTTGGTAGTATTTGAGGGAAAGCTCGCGGCCGTCAAAGATAGCGTAGGTATTATACACCAGCCAGTCGCCAAGGTTAACATAACGTGAACCTTTGACCCCGAGGTCATAGTCTATCGGCAAGTGCCGGTGGCCGAAAATGAAGTAATCAATATCCTCTCCCTTCAAAATATCCAGTGCATGTTGCACGAGCCATTCCTTTTCCGGTCCGAGAAACTTCGCATCGATCTGTGTGTGATCACGACTCTGGCCTGACCAGTATTTCATGATCCGGATACCTGTGTTCGGATGTACCCGCGCAAACATCCAGCGGCTGACCGGATGGGCAAATACTTTCTTAATGAACTTATATCCATGATCACCCGGGCCCAAACCATCACCATGACCGATATAGAATTTTTTTCCATCGATCTCATGGATGACGGGTTTTCTCAGGATTGGGATATCAAATTCCTCCGTGAGATATCGGAACATCCACATATCATGATTGCCTGTAAAAAAATAAATATCAACTCCCGCGTCTTTTAATTTTCCAAGACAACCAAGCAATCGGGATGTCCCCTTTGGAATGACCTGGCCGTATTCAAACCAATAATCCCACACATCCCCGACGAGGTAGAGAGCTTTCATTTCCGGAGCGGAAGATTCAAGCCATCGCACAATCAACTTTTCGCGCTCAGCACTGCTCGTGACACCTTTGCTCCCTAAGTGGAAGTCGGATGCGAAATATGTATTGGCAGGTGTAGTAGTCACGTACAGGTAGCGGATATCGGCAAAAGAATCAGCGTAAAAATATTTCGTAGAAATAATCGAATTAATCCACGAATCGCTTGTCAGTTTCCATCACATGTCCACAATTTGGGCAGGTACGTTTTTCTTCAGAACTATAAAACTCTTTGAACCGTGGCAGAAAATCCTTTTCAATATTGGTCAGGTGGAAAAAGGTGTCATGCAGTTTTGTGTTGCAGTTATCACAAAACCACATAAGCGCATCTTCATCTGTAGCACTGCGTTTTAATTCAATCACCAACCCAATGGACCCTGGTGACCTGGATGGACTATGTGGTGTCCGGGCAGGCAATAAAAACATCTCCCCTTCTTTGATCGGTATGTCCACTGCTTTGCCATCTTCCTGGATCCGCACATTGATATCACCTTCGAGTTGATAGTAAAGTTCTTCCGTTTCGTTGAAGTGATAATCCTTCCGGGCGTTAGGGCCTGCAACGATCATGACGATATAATCGCCTGCATCATGATAAAGGTTGCGGTTGGCTACCGGCGGTTTGAGTTCGTGCCGGTTTTCATCGATCCATTTCTGAAGGTTAAAGGGTCTGCGTGTCATACATGCGAATTTACGATTTACGATTTTAATATGGGTGTAGATTTATTGTTCTTTTCTATACTATATATTTTATATTATAAAAAAATCAATATGAGGATCTTCAACAGGGACGGTACTTAGACTCAAAGGATATCGACGAAATCCGTTTTAATAGTAAAGTCATCGACTACAACAATAAAGTTGCATTTTTTACCACCTGCCCACTTCCCAACTATTTCTCAAAACCACTCCTTATACATCAGATTTCGGATTCACTTCATCTTTCAATTCCTTATAGATTGCCTCCAATTCCTCTTCTGTCAAGCCTTTCGTATCATGCTCCCTGCAAAAATCAAGCAACCAGTCATCCTGCGCATGACCGCGCTCCTTTGCATCTGCATAACTCACGTCCTCACAAAAAGTAACCAGGTTATATTTTGAGGCGTAGTCCGGATACAGCATTTCCAGCTCCATTTCAATCGCGCGTTTTGCGATGAAGGCCGGATCATCGACCTGATCACGCATCTCGTAATAATTTTCTACTGCGAGATCGGCAATTGCATCCGTATCTTTTTTGCGATTCTCCTGGTATTCTGCAAACGCACCTTCCCAGTCTTCATGATGTTTGTCAAGATAATGGTCCAGAATACGCACGTCTTCCATCGCACAATTCATCCCCTGCCCATAAAATGGAACTATCGCGTGTGCAGCATCACCCATCAACAATGATTGTGCAGTATACCATGGTGAACATTTTACAGTACCAAGTGCACCTGTCGGATGCTGCATAAAATCGGCTGCCAGATTTGGCATCAATTCAACGAGATCCGGAAATTGTGTATTGAAAAAATCAAGAACTGTTGCTTCGTCCGTCAATTGGGTAAAACCAGGTGTACCTGTAAATGCAAGAAATAAGGTCACCGTAAAGCTTCCATCCAGATTTGGCAACGCGATCACCATATAACTCTGACGCGGCCAGATATGCAATGCATTTTTTTCTATCTGCCAGGTACCATCAGTTCCCGCAGGAATTTCCAATTCTTTATACCCATGATCCAGCCATTCCTGGTGGTAATTAAATCGGATGTTGGAACCCACCTGCATATATCCCTGCCGCACATCACTACCCGCACCATCGGTTCCAATCAGCACATCACCCTGCACATCAAATTTTTCTTTAGTGAGAGATTCTGTTCCGGTGACTCGTGCCTGTTCCACATCCGCATGATGCACATGATGATGAAACTTAATCGTGATCTCGGGATTTTTGGATGCTTCATCCAGCAACAATCCATTCAGACCCGATCGCGAGATGGATTGGATAAATTCATTTTCACGACCGCTATAAGGTAATAGGAGTGTTGTATCTCCATCCTTCGTATGGATCCTCCTGCCGATCATGGGAATGGAGATTTGCAATGCTTTTTCCCTCAGGCCCACCAGATCCAAAGCCGCAAGACCTCTGTCTGACAATGCCAGATTGATCGATCGACCTGCCGCGACAGCCACGGTCCGCAGGTCGCCTCTTTTCTCCAATAATGTTATCCTGTGCCCGCGTTGCGCGAGTTTTAAGGCCAGTAAGGTTCCGCACAATCCGGCGCCGGTAATGATGACATGTGACATAGGGGGAAGATATAGATTAAACAGGTAATCGGTTAACAGGTAATCAGATAAAAAGTTATCGATTTTCAGGTAATCAGTTAATAGGTATTCAGGTTACCAGGTAATCGGTAATCAGATAAATGGTAGCACTATAATATTATGGAATTACGCTGCCGGTCGTTCAGTGGGCCCGAAACGAATCACCAGGAGAACTCTGCTTCAACACTTTTTGTATTTTCAGGAACTCAGAGCATTCCAATACCGGTTTGTGAAAGGAATTTTCGATTCTCCGGACAAATACATCATACTATGAGAACCCTGTCATTCATTATATTCTTGTTGCTGGTCAAAACTATTGTGGTTGCCCAGACAATCTCTATAGACAATGTCCCGGTGCCTGTGTCCTATTACCGCCTGCCGGAAAATCCGCTAAATTCTGGCTACACAACCTATAGTGCCGAGATCGACATAGATTTTCGTGATTTATCGAATACAACTTACACAGAATCATCTCTCATCAGTGAATATCTCCGATTGGATGGTTTCAAAAAAGTGAACTCGAAAGGTGACATCCGGATCGAAGCCGAAGTAGGAGACTTTGTCAACTGGGGAGAGTATCGCAAAACGTCACGCCATAAATCCAAGGATAAAAACGGTGTCGAACGGGAAGTAACCAAGCACTATATCGAAATGCGCTGGAGCATGCCAATTGGGGTCATCGTGAAGGACAAAGAAGGTGATCGGTTAATTGATAAATACATCTTCACCAGCAGCGATATCCGTACCTATAACACACCAACGTACAATTCACTTTCAGATCTCGACTCACATTGGCGCATTGATCGCACGAGTCGTTTACGAAATATCCAGAAAGAACGAGTGCAGGAAGGTATGCGTCAGATCTACAACCTTATCAATTCGCAATTTGGATACACACGGATTACAGATAATACCCGCTTCGAAACGATCGGCAAGAAAAAACATCCTGAATATGAACTCTATCAGAAGCATGTAGAGATCATCAAAACTGCCTTCAAACTCATGGATGCGGACAAGGGTCTTGATCCGGTGAAGAAAGCTTCTTTACCAGCACTTGATTTTTATAAATCAAAAGAAGCAACGGTGAAAGGCAATGGTAAGGATGAACTAAAATTAAAACACATCATCCTGTACAATCAGGCGTTAGCCTATTTCTGGTTTGAGGATTTCGCAAAAGCCAAACAGTATGCTGTAGCCATCCTCAAACTTGATCCAAAGGATAAGGATGCAAAGAGACTCAGTGAAATTATCGAGGAGGTGCAATATTCGCTGGAAAAAACCGGCCGGAAAACACGCCACGCTGTTGTACTGGGTAAACCGTGATACGAACAACTTTTATTTTTTTCCAGAAGCAAATAATACCAGAGAAGAATACGGTGGGATCACATATTTTCCTTCCATAAATTTTGGAGAGACCTCCGAAATAATCTTCGTGTTGTCCTGGACAGGATAGGGCGATGGAGCGTTACTGACATTATGAGCGACAAAATATGTTTTCTCTCCATTTTTAATCACATACACCAGCAGACCGGGCATTTTATTTTTCAAAAATTCGAGTTTGCCTGTAGCCAGATCCGGATAGGATTTGCGTATCTGAATCCAATGTTTGTAATGATTATACAATGAATTTGGATCACCTTTTTGAACAACAAGTGGAATTACCGTTTCATGGGTGGACTGCACAGGAGTCATCCATGTTTTTTCCTGGAAATTATTATCACCCCAGATAAAAGGCTCCCGCAATTGTTCGTCTGGTTTGGTGCCGAGCATGCCAATTTCTTCACCATAATATAAATACGTTGTTCCCGGTAAAGTCATCAGCATGGAGATGGCGAGTTTTGATTTCATTGAATCCTGTTGTAGTTCTGATTTGATCCGGTTCATATCATGATTATTGAGCAGGATTGCATCTTCTACTGGTACACCAGCAGTGCCATATGCGTTTTGTATATGCTGGTAAGATTTGATAAATGAATTGATCTGGCCGGAATTAATCAGATCAGGGATCGCTTTCGATAGTTGGAAATTGAAAAGTGATGGCAAACCTTTGAACATCGTTGCCAGGACATCGGGACTCGACCAAACTTCACCAACAATTTGAATGTCTTTTTTATAAGATCGCATCTTCGTTGTGAATTCTTCCCAAAAAAGACGCGTGTCATGTAGCCGGTCATCCGGGTAAATATGTTTGGCGGCATCCAGTCGAAATCCATCAACACCTTTTTTAATCCAGAATTTTCCAATCTTATAGATCTCTTCCCGTACGTCCGGATTATCAAAATTGAGATCAGGCATTCCTTTCCAGAAAAATCCATAATACCGTTCATTCTGAAGTGGGCCTTCATGCCATTGCATTACATTATCGGAATCCAAAGAAGTAGTTGCTTTGTTAATCTCATCTTTGACTTCTTCGTAATTTCTCCACACATAAAAGTTATGATACTTGTTACTCTCTGACTGAGAAGACTCGACAAACCAGGGATGATCAGAAGAAGTATGATTTACCACAAAATCCATGATTAGTTTCATGCCGCGTTTATGCAATTCTTTTATCAGCATGTCCATGTCCTTCATCGTCCCGTAATCAGGATGGATTGCATAATAATCGGTGACATCGTATTTGTGGTACGACGGTGACGGGTGCACAGGCATCAGCCAGATGGCATTGGCGCCCAGATCCTGGATATAATCAAGCTTGGAAATGACACCTTGTAAATCCCCGATACCATCATCGTTGCTGTCGCGAAATGATTGTACAAAAATCTCGTATATAATCCCCGGTTGGGATTTGTCGGATTGTGCATTCACTGTATCGGAAGATAAGATGAAGGATTGGGTCATGAGCATTAGAAAGAGAATCCGTAGGGAAGAGTTGTGCATAAGCTTACATTTTGGATGCATAGGCATCGATGATACTCACCAACTGATCAATATCAGATTGGGTATTATATAATGGGACGGGAGCGATCCGGATGACATCGGGTTCTCTCCAGTCGGCGATGACCCCTTGTGCAGCCAGGTGATCAAATAATTGTCTGCCATGCTTCCTGACGAGAACGGAAAGTTGGCATCCACGCTGATCCGGATCGGCTGGTGTGATGATTTCAATACCATGGATATGGTTTAATGCTTCGTACGTTGCATTTATTGTATTTTTTGCTGATGTACGAAGATTGTGGATGCCGGCTTTGTCAAAAATTTCCAGTGAAGCGCGCATGGCTGCAAGTGGAAATATTGGAGGATTGCTAAGTTGCCATCCTTCGGCGCCCGGTAAGGGATCAAATGCATCGCGCATTTTGAAGCGGGTCTCTTTATTGTGTCCCCACCATCCCGACAATCTCGGAATGCTGAGATCATTTCCATGACGTTCATGCACAAAGATGGAACCTAAGCTACCTGGACCTGAATTGAGATATTTATAACTGCACCACGCAGCAAAGTCGACATTCCAGTCGTGCAGATGCATTTCCATATTGCCGGTTGCGTGTGCAAGATCAAAACCAACTGTAATGTCATATGCATGACCCAACGCTGTGATGGATTGGATGTCTAAATACTGCCCGGTGTAATAATTCACACCCCCGAGGAGAATCAATGCAATCTGCTCACCTTCTTTTTCGAGGATCGATTGCAGGTCTTCCTGGTGGACACAATATTCACCTGATCTTGGTTTCCAGGTAATGATCGCATCGCCTTCATCATATCCATGCCATTTTGCTTGTGATGCAACAGCATATCGGTCTGAGGGGAAAGCATCGCTTTCGATCAGAATTTTATATCTCTCTTTTGTGGGTCTGTAGAACGAGGCCATCAGCAAGTGAAGATTGACCGTCAACGAATTCATAACAACGACCTCACTTTCTTTGGCACCGACCAGTCTTGCCATGGATCCTGTTAGAAATTCATGATAGGGGAGCCAGGGATGCCTTGCATGCAGATGTCCTTCAACGCCCAGTGTTGCCCAGTCATCCAGCTCTTCGTTGATATATTCCCTGGCTTTTTTTGGCTGTAACCCCAAGGAATTGCCGCATAAGTAGATACATTCCTGTCCGTTGTGGCGTGGGATATGAAAATGGTCTTTGTACTCGCCGTAGGTCATAAGTGGCGCAAGATAAGGAGCCGGAAGATAGGAGCGAGGGGTAAGGTGCGGGAGAAGTACGTGAATACTGTACTGTTATTACAACGTTTAATTAATTTCGTGGCATCATGGAGTATCCAGGGAAAATTTCATGTGGGAAAATATTCATAAGTGAGCAGTCAGACATTTGAGTTTAAATATTGTGAGCAACGAGAATGTCAAACATCCATCATGTGAGATTATTGATCTTTGTACTTTCTATAATAGTAAATGGATAAGATGCAAAAAATTTTATGGGTCATGTTTCTTGCCGTAACAATACTCATTTACGCCTGCTCGGATGAAGACTACAAGCATTCGAGGAAATGAAGATTTTTCAAATCCTCTCCGGATAGTAGGTTATAAATATGGGTTTGTATCGGATACTTCTCTTTTACATGTTCCTTTTCAAAATGTGCATTATACCATAAAGCCTGCAGGGAAAATGTTGCGATCCATTTTTTATACAAAGGAGCAAGGTATGGTCGCTTTTCAGGACTTCAATGACAGGTTGTGGGTGCTTGACAGGCTTGAGTGAATTCTAATAGGTACGGATGAAGTTGATTCCGGATTTTGACACGCATGACATGGATGACACGGAGCGGGTCATGGATATTACTGCGCACTCATAACTCACACTTCGACGCCGCTCAGTGCAAGCGATGGACGAATCACGATTTAGACTGACACTTCTGACTGCTGACCACTGACTCTCAAGCTCACGCTCACACTCCCTGCCCTGAGCCTGCACACGGATGAGCGAAAGATGTCGAAGGTTCACGTTCTCACGATCTCACGCCCCATCCACGCCATCGCCGACTTGTACAACAACCATTCCTTCGTGTTGTCACTATACGGCATGTGCTCAATCAATTTGCCAGGACTTTCTTCTCCCAGTGGAAAAGGATAATCACTCCCAAGCGCAATTTTGTCCGCACCGACAAGGTCAATGAGGTAATCGAGAATGCGCTCATCATGCACCAATGAGTCGATCCAGAATTTTCCGAGATAGGATCGTGGTGAATTATTATTATCAATTGCACATAGATCGGGGCGAACATTAAAGCCATGTTCGATCCTGGATATCGTGCCTGGAAAAGACCCGCCTCCATGCGCAAATGCCACGCGCAGTTTCGGAAAGTTCTCAAACACTCCTCCAAAGATCATCGAACAAATCGCACGACTCGTCTCAGCAGGCATTCCAACAAGCCACGGTAGCCAGTACCGTTCCATTTCATTCGATCCCATCATCTCCCAGGGATGAACGAAGATGCAGGCGTTCATTTGTTCGGCTGCCTCAAAGAAAGGCATCAGCATCGGATCATTGAGATTCCAGCTGTTGACATGCGAACCGATTTCCACACCGACCATACCGAGCTCCTGCACACATCGCTGCATCTCACGAATCGCCAATTGGGGATCTTGTAGAGGAACAGTTCCCAGGCCAATAAATCTATCGGGATGACGGCTTACTACTTCAGCTGTATAATCATTGAAGAAACGACTCGTCTCCATCGCTTCTGCTCCGGTTGCCCAGTAATAAAACAATACAGGGATCACTGAGAGGACCTGAATATCCACCTTATGCTGATCACATTCATGCATCCGCACGACAGGATCCCAACAATTGGATTCTATCTCGCGGAAAAATTTATCGCCTACGATCATGCGGGCGCGGCAATCCCCACAGTCTTCGAGATGCACGAATTTCCCGTAACCGAATTTTTCAACCCAACGAGGAATGTCGCGGGGCATGATGTGCGTGTGTATATCGATTTTCAATGTGTTAGTGAATTTTGAGTCAGGTATAGGAAGGTTATTGAACAATGCTGATATGCCTGTTGTGAATGATTTTTTGATTCCGGATGAAAAGATGCCAGATGCCAGACGCTGGGCGTGGTGAATGCATTTTATAGCTTAATAGAAATGTTATTCAATATAGTTTATCGCTTCTTCAGTATAAATTATAAAATAATTGCATCATGAGTCTGGAGTCTGGCATCTTTTTGTCTCGCATCAAAAGTGTTGTAATCAAAGGCAAATCATCAAAGACTACGTACAAATCATAATTCACTTCACTGATTCAAAGAGATCGTAACATTTTTCGCTTCCGTGAAAAACCGCATCGCTTCCCATCCACCTTCACGACCCATGCCGGATTGCTTCATGCCACCAAAAGGTGTACGAAGGTCACGTAGCAACCAGCAATTGATCCAGACAATTCCGGATTGCATAGCGCCAGCCACGCGATGGGCTCTGGATAATTGATTTGTCCAGATTACTGAAGCGAGTCCATACGTAGTAGCATTCGCCCAGTCGATGGCTTCATCTTCTGTTTCAAACGGGATGATCGTAACCACCGGACCAAAGATCTCTTCTGTATTGGTACGGCAACGATGATCAAGGCCGGTGATGACAGTAGGCTGCACAAAATAACCACCTGCAAGATCACCTGACATCTGTTGTTTGTTTCCGCCCGCTACAATCTCCCCACCTTCCTCTTTCGCAAGATCGATATAGGAAAGTACTTTATTCATATGTCCCAATGAGATCAATGCACCCACATCCGTTGCCGGATCAGTTGGGTCACCAATCGTAAGGTGATTGACTCGTGCCACAAAGTCCGCAACAAATTTTTCATAAATACTTTTCTCCACCAGGATGCGCGAACTGCATAGACAGATCTGGCCTGTATTGCTGAAGCTCGATTTGATTGTAGTGGCCAACATATGTTCGTAATCGCAATCAGCGAAAATGATGGTTGGATTTTTACCCCCTAACTCAAGCGATGATTTTTTTAATTGCTGTGCACACAATCCGGCAATCTTTTTACCAACTAATGTGCTGCCTGTAAAGGATATCGCTTTCACATCGGGATGTACAACTATCGCTTCACCGACATCAGGTCCGGTGCCATGTACAATATTGAGCACGCCCGGAGGAAGTCCTGCATCATTACAAATTTCACCCAGCAGGGTTGCTGTCGCAGGTGTTAATTCAGATGGTTTTCCAATCACAGCATTACCGCTTGCAATGGCAGGTGCAATCTTCCAGGTGAATAAATATAGCGGAAGGTTCCACGGGGAAATACACCCAACGATACCAAGGGGGTCACGGACAGTGTAATTGATTGCCTGGCCAGGTATATGATGTGATTCTGTGGCCCATTGAGATGCAGCTGCAGCAAAAAAAGAAAAGTTAGATGCAGCACGTGGAATATCTAATTGCCTCGCTAAAGAAATGGGTTTGCCTGCATCCATACATTCAACATCAGCAAGCATGTCAGACCGTTCAATGATAAGGTCTGCAATACGTTGCATGATGTCCTGGCGTTTTGACGGGGAGGTAAGACCCCATTCTTTCGCTGCGATACGAGCTCCATTGACGGCAAGCTCGATATCCATGTGATCACCGGCTGCGAGGTCTGCATATTTATTACCGGTCGCCGGATTGATGACATCCAATGTGCCACCGTTCAGCGAAGGCCTGTACTCACCGTAGATGAAATGATCAAACCGGTCCGTCATTGGGTTGTAAAATAATAGCTTAGATGTTGCTTGAGATCTTTCGGCAAAGGTGGTAATTCAGATCGGGGTATGAGTAACGTAGCCACCTGATATAAGTCCGTAAAGATCGTATGCTTTTGGGCTGTGTCCTTCAGATATTTATGTCCGGATGAACCACCTGTTCCGGTTTTTCTTCCTATCATTCTCAATACCATTTGTGAATGTCGGTTCCGCCAATTCGTCATCATCTCTTCGATGTCCATCAGTCTGGACAGCAACCGAAATGGTTGTTGTAAGATGGGTTCATCCCGATAGAGAAATATAAAAAGCGCAGCAAGCATTGCCTTGTAAGAAAAACTCACCTCGCCTCTTACCCGCATCTCCTCATATTTATCCGGATTGAACACGGCAGTAAAATAGCTTCCAGTGTCACCTATCATTGTCAGGCGCTGCTGTTTGACTTCATCCGTCAGCATGTCAGTTGCATTGATGGCATCTTTTTCTTTTTGCAACATCCGTTCTACTGCCAGTTTGTATGACTCCAGGAAATTAAACTTACTGAACTCGAGAAAAGGTGTTCGTTCCAGCCACTCAACTACATATTCAAGCAGCGATTTTCCTTCAACGGATTTTTTCAACGCTGCTTTTTGCTCCTCCGCGAAGACAACATCATATGCCATGTTATTATACTGCAGTCGTTGCTCCTGTTTTAATCCAAGCATATTTTCCACGATTCGAAACTGCAGACTCTGAAATCCACTGGCAGGAAATAAGTAGTGCCTGAAGTCAAGAAAGTCCATCGCGGTAAGTGTCTCCATTACACTGATCTGTTCGATCAGTAATTTCTGAATCTCGACAATACGTTCCAGGCGATGAACGGCAGTGTTTATTTCATTTTCATCCATTCGGTTGTCTTCAAACATCACGGAGATGCTGCTCAACTCGTGGATGACTTGTTTAAACCACAATTCATATACCTGGTGCATGATGATAAACAACATTTCATCATGGGCACTTACTTTTTCGACTTCAGCACTCCGCGGATGCTGTGCGTCGAGCAGTTTATCCAGTTGCAGATAGGTATGATAATGTACGGATGTAAATTTTTCTGACATAGTAGGTTATTCGTTGGTAATATAGGCTGTCCCTTTTATTTCGATGAGGATCTGCGGTCTAGGCAGATCCACGACGGAAACCGTAGTGCGGCACGGACCGGTGTGTTCAAAAAATGTATTATATACTTCGTTGTATGCATCGAAGTCACTCATGTTTTTTAAAAACACCGTGACATCGACGAGGTGGTGCAGGTCGCCATCATTCAATTGCAGATAATGACGAATATTTTCAAGGACTGCTTGTGTTTGTTCCCGGATATCAAGAATCCATTCGCCATTTTCCAGAGAGGCCCCAATATATGTGTTGTCAGGTCGGCGGGAACTGGTGCCGGAAATGAATACCCAAGGGCCGATGCGGCGGGTATGAGGGTATTTCCCCAGGGGTTGTGCGCGGTCAGATGCGGTTATAATCTCCTGTGACATGGTGGTCTGTGGCGTTAGGCTGCTAAGGTAGGGAAGGGTATCGTGAATCGAATTACTTTTATCTCCATGAATATGGATCTCTCGGGCAAAAATGCGCTGGTATGTGGCAGCAGCAGTGGTATCGGCAAGGCATGTGCTATTGAATTATCAAAATTGGGCGCCAATGTGACCCTTCTCGCACGTAATGTGGATACCTTAAGCGAAACATTGAAGGAATTGCAGCACGGCAAGAATCAGCATCATAATTTTGTGATAGCAGATACTTCATTGCATGAAGAATTCAGGCAGACACTTGTTAGGTTGGTGACCCAAAAGACAATTCATATCCTTGTCAATAATTCAGGTGGACCTCCCGCAGGCGATATTCTGAATGCAGATGCGGATGCATTCAAAAAGGCATTTGCCCAACATCTCCTGGCGAATCATCTTGCAACACAATTAGTAATTCCGGGTATGAAGCGTGAAGGTTATGGACGTATCATTAATATCATTTCAACGTCGGTAAAACAACCTTTGCATGGATTGGGTGTCTCAAACACGATCCGGGCTGCTGTTGCTAATTGGTCGAAAACGTTAGCGACAGAGGTAGCCTCCAGTCAGATTACGGTAAATAATGTTTTGCCTGGTGCAACAGAAACAGATCGATTGAATGCGATTGTTTCTACTAAAGCGGATAAAAGCGGAGTCGACATGAATGAGATTCGCCAGCAGATGATGTCTGAAATACCGATGCGTCGTTTTGGAAAACCTGAGGAAATTGCAGCGGCGGTTGCTTTTCTGGCTTCTCCTGCGGCAGCATATATTACGGGCACACAGATTACGGTGGATGGTGGACGAACAGGAGTGCTTTAATACCAGTAAGAACAGTTGGTTGCGGTTACTTCAGATCATTATTTGATCAGTACGCCGATTTTAAATCCCAGGGGATATTGGGTGACCCATTTTTTGCCAGCAAATCTGTACTCAGCGGAAAACCATTCTTCGAGAGGAAGATCAGAGGGTGAAGGGTTGATCACATTGGAATAAATATGATTTCGATGTGCAAGACCCATGCCAGCATAATATTCCACAAACAGGTGTGGGGTCACGAAAACCTTACTTCCAACCATACCATGAATTCCAAGCTTTTCTTTTAAAAGATCTGCCTGTTCATAGAACATAAACTCATTGTCGTTACCATTACTATACCTGTTGGAAAGCAACCTGTCTTTCAATTTGCTGTAAAAAATTTCTGTTGACAAATACAGGTCAAGTCTTGGCAATTCATGGAAATACAATTTTACCTGGGGCCTGATTTCAAATGCTGAATAATTTTCGCCCCATACACTACCTTGTAATGGCAGGTCTTTAAAAGCATGATTCGCCCAGCCAATTTCAAGACTATATCCGAAAGGAGAATCTGGACGAAATTCGATTCCGAGTCTAAGTTTTGGATTCCGGTCTACAAGTGGTAATGGTACAAACTGAAAACCAAATGAATTTCTGCTTAAAAAAGTATTCGTCGATTGTGCACTTAGAGATGCACAGCAGGCAAAAAGAAGCACGAGGAATATAATGGATTTCACAAATGAAAATTACAAAAAGTATTGCACATATGAATTATGGAGAACACTGGTTATAATAACATGTGTTTACATTTGCATATAAATCCAAAAGGAAGAGAATCGTGGAAAGAAAAACATTTGTCGTCACCGGAGCCAACAATGGTATTGGACTCGAGACAGTAAGACACCTGGCTGATCATGGTGCACGAGTTATACTGGTGACGCGTACACAAGAAAAAGCGAAACAGGCTGTAGAGAATATTTTAAAAACTCATCCTAATGCAGTTCTTGAATATTATGTTGGTGATCTAAGCTTACAAGAAGACATTCGAACTGTTGGAAAACAAATCCTCGCCAGATATGAAACGATTGATGGATTAATCAACAATGTCGGTACCTGGATGTCCAATTATATCCTCACGAAAGAAGGCATTGAAACTGTCTTTGCGACCAATCACCTAAGTTATGTGCTGATGACGCATTTGTTATATCCTGCTTTGCGAAAGGCAGCGCATGCACGAGTTATCAACGTTGCGAGTAATGCACACTCTTATGGAAAGATTAACCTGGAGGATCCGGGGTATTCAAAAAAATATCATGGGCTTCGTTCCAATGGTCAATCGAAACTTGCCAACCTCTATTTCACTTTTGAATTGAATGCACGAAAACCCGATGATCATATAAGTATTTACGCAGTTTCTCCCGGACTTGTGAAAACAGACATTGGATTAAAGAATACAAACTGGCTGCATACACTTGCCTGGAAATTCAGAAGACGTAAGGGTCAGACGCCTTCTGAAGGAGCAATGACTTCTTTCTATTGTTCGACTGATCCGGAAATCTCCACGATCAGTGGCAAGTATTGGGAATCCAAAAACACAAAGGATGTTTTTAAATCCGCACAGGATCCAATCCTTGGAAAGCAATTGTGGGATTTGAGTTTGAAGATGTGTGCTATAGATGATTTCTTTCATGAGATGAGCAGAGAGAAGGGAGAAAGGGGTGAGAAGTGGGAAGCAGGGAGAGAATAGTGGCAGGAAAAAGCGGGTTAAAATTTTAATAACCTGCTCATTTTCAAAAGGCTATGACAATGTGGGACACCTAGGTATGCCACACTGTCATAACCTTTTCATTTTCAATTAGATACGTCTTATTTTTAGCGTATTTATGCATTTTCATTTTGGTTAGACGATTTACCATTTTCCTTCACACAAATCAGTTACTAAATCATCACACCTTGCTCCCTGCTCCAAAGCCCTTAGTTCAATGATCCCTTCCCCCCTTGATCCTGTAGGCTATTACCTTCGGGTGCAATTGGCTACCTTTACGTCCCCGCTTACATGAAATTACATTCTAAAGCCTGTCAATCAACAGCTTATGGTGTTTCTTGAGTTTGAGCAACCCCTTGAAAGTCTCTACGATCAGCTTGACCAGATCAGGCAAATAGAAGCACAGGGGGATGTAGATGTTTCGGCTGCCATACGAGACCTGGATAGTAAGATCGCCCAAATGCGGCGGGAGATCTACGGCAACCTCACAGGTTGGCAAAAGGTCCAGTTATCACGGCATCCTGAACGCCCCTACACGCTCTTTTATATACAACAGATCTGTACCAACTTCATCGAGCTGCATGGAGACCGATATGTGCATGATGATAAAGCCATCGTTGGTGGTTTCGCTCGTCTTGGTGACCAGTCCGTTATGATCCTAGGCCATCAGAAAGGTTCCAACACCAAGATGCGCCAGTACCGCAATTTCGGAATGGCGAATCCGGAAGGATATCGAAAAGCACTCCGCCTGATGAAACTGGCAGAGAAATTTAATATTCCCGTTATTACGTTGATCGATACACCCGGAGCATTTCCCGGACTGGAAGCAGAAGAACGCGGTCAGGCTGAAGCCATAGCAAGAAACCTGATGGAAATGACACAGCTAAAGGTTCCGATCATTTGCTACATCATTGGCGAAGGTGCATCAGGTGGTGCACTTGGAATTGGATTGGGCGACAGGGTATTTATGCTGGAAAATACCTGGTATTCAGTTATCTCTCCGGAATCATGTTCATCGATCCTTTGGAGGAGCTGGGATTTTAAAGAAAAAGCTGCAGAGGCATTAAAACTTACAGCCGATCATATGGTCAACTTTGGATTGATCGATGGCATTGTTGAAGAACCGCTGGGTGGTGCTCACAATGATCCGGATGGCATGGCCGTAAAACTGTCAGAACACATCAAAACTGAACTTGCCGCACTCACGCAGCTCACAGCTGATGAACGTATTAACCAACGCATTGAAAAATATTCTTCGATGGGCAAGTTCCACACAAAATCTGAGCTGGATGAATCTCGTTAACCATTGCTGAAAAGGGACAGTAAATGTTGGGATCGATACGTACGTATTTGTTTGAGAAAGAAAAGAAGAAGAGGTTGCTGGATCGGTCCGGGGCTCCTGTGGGCTATAAACATAATCGTCAAAATAGTTTTGGATTACTTCTCGATGCATCGCAGCCAGATGACAGGACAACAGTTCTACAGTTTGCAGAATTGCTACGTCGTGATGGCCACCGTGTACGTATGCTCGGATATGCAGGAGGTAAGGGTGAAGGTCTTTCGATTTCATTTGATGTTTTCACGTCAACGGATCTCACTCGTTTTTCCAAAATACCCAAGAGTTCATTGGCCGAGGCATTTATGGATCAGCCATTTGATGTACTGATCAATATGTCGATCAAAACAAATCACAAGCCACTGGAATATATCAGCGCAGTATCGCGTGCTGTATTTCGGATTGGCCCCTGGTATCCCGATCAACATAACAATCCGTATGATCTCTGTGTTGATTCGGGATCATCGCCCACGTTGAAGCAGTGGATACATGAACTAATGCATACTTTGCAGAAGATATATTGACTAAATCAAAATGACTTCTCTCAACCTTTCCGGTACAGGTGTGGCACTCATCACACCTTTCATAAATGGTGCAGTTGATTTCAATGCACTCACTACAGTTATTGAAAGCGTTATCAAGGGTGGAGTAGAATATATTATTTCATTAGGCACTACAGGAGAGTCCACCAGTCTCACGGATGACGAACAAAATGCAATTCTGAAACACACGATTGAAGTCGTAAATAATACAGTTCCTATCATCGCAGGAAATTTTGGTGGCAACAATACGGAAGCACTAAAACAAAAACTTAGTTCATTCGATTCAAAAGGAATCTCTGCCATCCTCTCCAGTAGTCCAGCTTACGTCAAACCTACACAGGAAGGAATATATCGTCATTATATGGCATTGGCTGAAGTATCTCCATTGCCGATTATCATTTATAATGTTCCAAGTCGCACTGCATCCAATGTATCTGCCGCTACCGTGATTCGACTTGCTAATGATTCAAAAAAAATCATTGGTGTCAAGGACGCCTCGGCAGATCTGTTCCAGGCAGCAGCGACAGCCCGAAATATACCGGATCATTTTTACCTGTTGTCAGGTGATGACCCGACCGCACTGGGATTTGTTTCGAATGGTGGTCGCGGGGTCATTTCTGTGATTGCTAATGCCTTTCCGGAAGCATTTTCATCCATGATGCGCTGTGCGCTTTCCGGCGAATGGGGCCACGCGCGAAACCTCCATTATAAGCTGCTTGACCTTCATCAGTGGCTATATATCGAGGGAAATCCTGTCGGCATAAAAGAAGCCATGGCCTATCGCGGTATTTGTTCTCCGGAGGTGCGACTTCCTCTTGTGGGCATGTCCGAGGTGAATAAAAGGAAGCTTCATGAGGCGATGGATCAGCTGTCCGGTGTGAATTAGGGAAGTTTTTCAAATGGGTCTAATCAATGTGTAAGACATTGATAACGCACTTATTTCAACACGTTATCGTGTTAAAATCACCCTTTTTCCTCTTTTTTTGAATTTTGAAAAAGACCGTAATTCCTAAGGCGTATAGTCAATCCCCAACATCTTCAGCGCCTTAAAAGAAGCATTCTGCTCGGCACTTTTCTTGTTGAAGTCCTCACCCGTAGCAATCTCCTTGCCGTCAACGTAAACAGCAATCTTAAATCGATCCCGATTCTCAAGCTTGAAACGCTCCATCACTTTATAGTCGATCTCACTGCCATTCTTCTGACAATATTCGAGAAGCTGGGACTTATAGTTATCATCCGTATCCTCGAGATCGTGGATATTGAGATGTCGACGCAGGATCTTGCTGACGACAATACGGCGAGTTGTCTCAAAGCCTTTCTCCAAATAGATCGCACCCACTAGGGCTTCCAACGCATTGCCTTTCATGGAGTCACTGAGACGCGTATCGTTATTTTCCATCAGCACCACATCAATCCCCATGTCATCGGCGATGCGGTTGAGGGTCTTACGCTTGACGATCTTGGATCTCATTTTGGTGAGAAATCCTTCGTCACTGTTGGGGTATTTTTTGAAGAGGTATTCCGCTACGATGGTGCTCAGCACGGAATCACCCAGATATTCCAGGCGTTCGTTACTGGTGACGGTGTGAAATTTCGGCTCCGATGCAGACTTATGGCTGAAAGCCTGCTTGAAAATCTGCAGGTTGCGAGGTGTAAACCCTACAATGTTTGCCACGCTTCGTGCAAACTGTTTATCAGAAGATAGATAATGATTATAAAAAGTCCGAATCACAAAATAACTGTCTATGCTGCCACTGCATGTGAATTTTATACCCGACCAAAGATAAGCGATGTATTGTGGCCTCCAAATCCAAAACCATTGCTCATGACGGCTTTAACATCTCGTTGTTGAGCCTCATTGAACGTGAAATTTAACTTGTTGTCGATTTCAGGATCGTCTTCAAAATGGTTGATCGTGGGAGGGATAAACTTGTGATTGATCGCGAGAATGGAGGCAATCGCCTCAACAGCTCCTGCTGCCCCCAATAAGTGCCCCATCATTGATTTTGTACTGCTGATGTTGAGCTTATAGGCATGTTCTCCAAACACGCTCTGTATGGCCCTGGTCTCTGCCACGTCTCCCAGCGGGGTAGAGGTCCCATGCACATTGATATAATCGATATCGGCCGTGGTCAATCCTGCTTCTGTGAGTGCAAACTGCATACACTGGATGACACCACGACCGGTTGGTTCCGGAGCTGTAATATGGTATGCATCCGCATTCATGCCGGAGCCTAATAATTCTGCGTAGATTTTTGCACCCCGGGCAATCGCTGAATCATAGGATTCAAGGATCAGACAACCCGCACCTTCTCCCAATACAAATCCATCACGGCCTTTATCAAACGGACGTGATGCAGTCGCCGGATCGTCATTCCGGGTAGATAATGCTTTCATACTGGAGAATCCTCCAATACCAGCACGAGTCACAGCTGCTTCAGAACCTCCGCATACAGCCATGTCGATCCTGCCGAGACGAATATTGTCTGCAGCACCGATCAACGCATGGTTAGCAGAGGCACATGCGGATACACTGGCATAGTTGACTCCTGAAAAGCCATATTTGATACTGATATGACCCGAAGCGATATTCGCTATCAGCTTAGGGATCAGGAATGGACTATATTTTGGAACACCGATCGCACGACCGGCTTCTTCAATTTGATCTTCGAATGTTGTGAAACCACCAATGCCACTACCCCAGATGACACCAATGCGGGCTTTATCTACGGTCTCAGGATCAATCCCACTATCACGGATCGCCTGTTCGGCTACAATAAGTGCATATTGAGCATATGGGTCAATTCGCTGTGCTTCTTTGCGGTCAAGGAAATCTTCGACCCTGAGGTCTTTCACCTCACAGGCAAATGTGGTCTTGAAGCCGGTGGCATCAAAACGGGTGATGGGTCCTGCACCGCTGATGCCGGATTGTAATCCTTGCAGATATGAAGGGAGGTCATTGCCTATTGGAGACAAGACTCCCATACCGGTGACGACTACTCTTTTAGACATGCAAACTCATTTTTTTGATTCTTGAACTCAAAAATTCAGAGTGCCCGCCGTGGAGGTCCAAAGCGGATGGTACTAATTGTCTCGGGGTGGACTCTTTGTAAAAACCAAAAGTGGTTTTCCTGAAATAAAATATCCACAGAGGAGCATTACTTCCCCTGTGGATCCTAAGGAAATCACAGCAGGTAAGTGGGTTAAGCAGAAACCTGGGATTCCAGATATTCTATAGCATGACCAACGGTCTGAATGTTTTCGGCTTGTTCATCCGGAATAGAGATGTCAAATTCTTTCTCGAATTCCATGATAAGTTCCACTGTATCCAGTGAATCAGCTCCAAGGTCATTAGTGAAGCTTGCTTCTGAAGTCACTTCAGATTCGTCAACGCCTAATTTGTCAACGATGATTTTCTTCACCCTTTCAGCAATGTCTGACATAATGGTTGTGTTTGATTAAGGTTGCAAAAGTAAATAAAGTCTTGGCTATTCATCAAAATAAGCCGTACGATAAAAGATCGGGAGGGCAGATAAGGTTCACCAGGCATAAATGTAAGAATAGCCTTATTGCCAGGTATGCGATAATACAAAATATTATCACGCGCTGGTGCCGGTTTGCAGGAACAAAAATGCGGTTTTAGCTTCGCACCTGAAATTTTTATAAATCCAAAAGAAAATAATGGCAAAAGCCGGATATCAGAACACCAAGATTGTAGCAACTGTAGGGCCTGCGTGTTCCAGTTATAATGGACTTCTTGAACTGGCCAAAGCCGGCGTCGATGTCTTCAGACTCAATTTTTCCCACGGCACACACGCCGAACACCTCGAAGTGATCAACCATATTACTGCCATTAATCTCAAATTCGGCTTCCATTGTGGCACACTGGCCGATCTCCAGGGGCCTAAGATCAGGATTGGCAATATTGAGGAAAAAGAAGTTATGCTACATAATGGCGCTGAAATCGTCTTTACCTCCGATAGAGTACCCGGTAATGCTGAGCGGGTTTATATGTCATATGAGAATTTCCCCAAAGAAGTAGAAGCCGGTGAGCGAATCCTACTGGATGACGGCAAACTGGTCCTCCAGGTCATCTCAACAGATAGGGAGCGGGAAGTGCGCTTAAAAGTGATCCATGGAGGAATGTTGTCTTCCAAAAAAGGTGTTAATCTGCCAGATACCAAACTGACGATCCCCAGCATGACACCCAAGGATCATGAAGACCTTCAGTTTATCCTGAAACAACCATCGGTCAACTGGATCGCATTATCATTTGTCCGGAAAGCTGAAGATGTGAAAGAACTGGCTGATCTTATTGAAGCTGCAGGCCATACCGCCAAGACGATAGCCAAAATCGAAAAGCCGGAAGCCATTCGTAATATCCGCAAGATCATCAAACAGGCTAACGGGATCATGATCGCTCGCGGTGACCTGGGTGTAGAAGTGGCCATGGAAAAATTACCTACGCTGCAGAAAGAAATTATTCGGCTCTCCATCAATCGGTCCAGACCTGTGATCGTGGCAACTCAACTGATGGATTCCATGATCAATAATCCAAGTCCTACACGAGCGGAGATCACGGATGTAGCTAATGCTGTATTAGATGGAGCAGATGCCGTCATGCTGAGTGCAGAGACTTCTGTTGGAAAGCACCCTGCATTGGTTGTGCATGCGATGAATAAAATCATAACAGAGGCTGAAAAACATTATTCACCCCGCATCCAGCATTCTGTTCCTTCGGCCAAATCCAGAACGTATTGGTCGGATACGGTTTGTTATCATGCTGCCCGCATGGCACAGGATGTAAATGCAAAAGCAATCATTGGAATGACCACTTCAGGATTTACCGCTTTCAAAATTTCTTCCTATCGTCCGTTGGACAGTAAAATTTTTGTCTTTTCTGAACAGCTTCATATGCTCAACGCGCTCAACCTGGTATGGGGTGTCCAGACATTCTTTTATGATAAATTTTCGTCTACGGATGAGACCATTTATGATGTGGTCAATATCCTGCTGGAGGCCGGAGAGGTTAAAAAGGGGGATATCGTCATTAACACGGGGAGCATGCCGATGCACAAGAAGTACCGAACCAATATGCTGAAGCTCACGTTAGTCGATTGATTTTGTCGGTTGAATACCGAAACAGGTATCTTTTCCGTTTTTAGACCCATACCCATTATAGCTATTGTTTTGCGGATGAAAAGTTTGTGCCTTCAGTGCAGGATGTCTTACCTGGTTTTTACCCTGCTCTTACTAGCGGGATCCATCCAATTGCCATGCGCTCAGAAGGTCCGGCCCACCTTGGACCAGGTCAATATTGAAAAGAAGATCATTGAGGGTAAAAAATATACACTCCTGGGGGACTGGGAAAAGGCGGAAGCTGTTTTCAAATCCATCCTCGATATCGACGTTCAAAACAGTGTGGCGAATTATGAACTTTCGCGCACCCTGACAGGTGCCAGGAAATTTTCGGATGCGTTAAGTTATATCCGGAAAGCTATCCGACTGGAGCCCGACAATGAATGGTATCTTCTGATGGAAGCTGATATTCATGAGCGGAATAGTGATTTGTTTTCGGCCATGAATATTTATGATCAACTGATCACACTTCGACCTGACCGCACACATTATCATGAGATGCTCATCAGCTTCAGTAAAAAGACTGGTGAAAAAGAACGACTCCTTTCCGCGCTCGACAAGTATGAAAAAGTAATAGGTATCAATGAGTCAATTACCCGCAATCGGTTTGAGACGCTTGATGAAATGGGTCGTACAGATGATGCACTCGCTGCTATTCACCGCCTGACAGAAATTTATCCAAATAATATTGAATACAAATATCTCGCTGCTTCCTATGCAAAGACAAAGGGAATGGAAGACAAAGCCACCTTGTATTACAAGAATATTATCGCGATCAACCCGGAGGATTCACGTGCAAGGCTGGCATTAGCTGCCGGTCAAAAAGTGGATGGAAATAAAGCTGGTTACCTTCAATCCATTTCAACGATCATTACCAATCCGGCTTTAAATATCGATGTAAAAATGCAGGAGTTGATCCCGTATGTGCTCGAATATTCGGATAAAAAAGATCCGGTTTTAGGCCAGGCATTAATTGATATTTCGAAGCAACTTGTTACCACACATCCAAAAGAAGCAAAAGCCTATGCCATGCAGGGGGATGTATTTTCTATTACGGGTCAAAATGAAAATGCAGTGAAGGCGTATCGTTCAGCGACGTTACTCAATGGAAATATTTATGCGTTATGGGAGCAATATATCAGCCTGCTTATTAACACCCGCGAGTACGAAGCCGTGATCGCAGAAGCCAATCATGCTATTGATAATTTCCCCAATCAGGCATATCTGTATTATGCAGCAGGTTTTGGCTTATATAAAACAAAAAGATTTGATGAATCGCTGGAAATGCTCAACCAGGCCATGATCATGACCGGCAAAAACATTAGCCAGAAAATCAGTGTTTATAACGTTCTCGGCATGGTCTACGATGAGCTTGGAGAACCGGATAAAGCCATCCAGGCGTTTGAAACCGCGCTGACCTTAAATCCGCGAAGTGCTGAAACCCTCTCGCAATATAGCCTGGTCCTCAGCCGTCGCATTGAACAAAGTGAAAAAGCGATTACGATGTCTGAAAAGGTACTTTCAGAAGGCAATCAGACAGCGATGGTCCATCAATGGATTGCCGAAGTTTTTTACAATCAGAAAAAATATACCAAGGCACAACAGTCGATACAGATTGCCATCGAGAAAGGGACTGATGCCTATGGATATAACCTCGCCGGAGATATTCACATTGCGACTGGTCATACAGAACAGGCACTTGACATGTGGCAGAAGGCATTGGATATGGGCTATCCCGCCACTGAGGTGAAGAAAAAGCTGTCAGATCATAAGAGCCAGTAACACCTTGGTTGCGGTCCCGTCATTGTATTCGTAGTAATTTTGATTTTTTTAAAATAGACACCTATGAAAGGGATCATTTTCTTTTTTACGATTAGCAGCTGTTTGTTCTTGACAAGATGCACACCAGGTAAACTAGCTGCAGGTGATTCGCCGAAAGTACTGAAAGATGTTGTTGAAGCATCCGCATTACTTGATATCGTGCGGGCTACAGATCTGCCTTATTCCTGGTATGCCGCTACCGGAACAGGGACGATCGATTGGGATGGACAGCGATTATCTGCAAAG
>JBBREG010000014.1:0-30226 GCA_038203125.1 Chitinophagales bacterium | reverse complement strand
TAAATGTACTGTCTGTAGTTCGAAACAGACTGACCGGAGCCACATCAACTGCCTGTTGAAGGCTGTCAGTGACACTTCCCAAAATATTGGATCCAAATACATTTGGAACGACCATTACTTGAGCGCAGAACACCATCCATACGAGGATGGCCTTGCGATACCTCCGCTTCATCATATACTTTCTTCTAAAAAATCAGAAATTCACTATCAAAATCGAAGTAAGAGAATATTCGAGTGCGACATTCAGGCTAATCGTCTAATCTCCTGAATTGTACTGTTAGTGATATATTACAATAGACAAGTCAAAAAAACAGAATGGGAAGTATCTTTGAAGAGATGGATCCAATTGCCCTGAATAAATTTGACCGCCATGTCGGAACGAAGTACCACCTGTTTAACAGCTTGTTTCTGCGACTGCCATTTGACCTGATCCATCAGACAGGTATTTTATTACCCCTTCTGTCGGAAACATGTCATGAACAATTCAATAAAGGTGGCCATCCTAAAGCCATCCTCGAAGCATTCTTCGATGAACATATTCCTGACACCGATCAAAAAGAGCGACTCAATCTCCTGTTCAATTTTATTAAATACATTGAACGACAGGTTGTCCTGTTTGATGCTGTAGAAGAAGCCGCTTTTGATGAATTACATGATCTGGAAGGACCAGGTACTGTGACAGAACTTATATCCAAAGCCCGGGCAAATAATCTGTCAGAAAAATTAATTGAAAAGCTTCATGACTATAAGTTGCGCATTGTCCTTACAGCCCATCCGACACAATTTTATCCGGGCCCGGTACTTGGCATTATCACCGATCTTTCGAATGCTATCAAGGGGAACCGCATCCATCAGGTAAACGATCTGTTGCTGCAACTTGGAAAAACTCCTTTTGTCAACAGGTCAAAACCAACCCCATTGGACGAGGCGAGAAGCCTGATCTGGTTTCTACGAAAAGTATTTTACCTGGCTGTACCAGCCATTGTTACAAAATTTGAAACTCAACTTACCCAGGAACTACATCACAAAGACATTATTGATTTGGGATTCTGGCCTGGTGGCGACCGTGATGGCAATCCAAATGTGACTGCTGATATTACATTTTCAACAGCAGCTCATCTGCGTCAGGCCATTTTGTCGTGTTACGAAAAAGACATTCAAAAATTACGTCGACGTCTCACATTCCAGCATGTTTATGAAAAAATATCTGCTGTAGGTTCCAACGTTCACAAAACGTTACTGGGAGACGAAGAAGGTTATGATGCTGCTGAGTTGTTGCTCGATGATCTCATGGATATCAGGAAAATCCTGACAGAAAAACATGATAATTTATTTGCCGAAGAACTTGATCTCTTTATCACCAAAGTTAAAATCTTCGGTTTTCATTTTGCATGTCTTGATATCCGACAGGAAAGCCGCAAACATGAAGCACTTATAGAAGATATTATTCTTGACAAAGAAGGATCCGGTGCACTGGAATTATACCAGACTGCCAGTATCGAAGAAAAAATGAATTACCTGGCTTCGTGTGAATGGCGTATTGATACGTCGGTAACAGATGATCCTATTTCGAAAGACATAATTGAATCGATTGAAGCGATCCGTGATATCCAGGCAACCAATGGTCGTAAAGCATGTCACCGATATGTGATCAGTAATTCGAGACACGCGCTCGATGTCTTTACCATACAGGTGCTGGCCAGATGGATCTATGGGTATGAGCCGGATGACATCGACATTGTACCTCTTTTCGAATCGATCGATGATCTTGCAGGTGCTGCGGACGTGATGCAACAGCTTTACACCTTTGAATCCTATCAATCCCACCTTGCAGCAAGAGGTCAGGTACAAACTGTTATGCTGGGTTTTTCGGACGGCACAAAAGATGGTGGATATGTAAAAGCAAATTGGTCTATATATACGTGTAAGGAGGAGGTGACTGAAGTATCGAGGAGCCATGAGATCAAAGTCATTTTCTTTGATGGACGCGGTGGGCCGCCTGCACGTGGAGGTGGTAATACCCATAAATTTTATTCGTCACTCGGTCCAACGATTGAAAATAAAGAGATCCAGATTACAATACAAGGCCAGACCATCAGTTCCAATTTTGGAAATAAGAATATTGCAATCTACAACCTGGAACAGCTTTTAACTGCAGGAATTGAAAATGATCTCTATCCTAATCTGACGCAGGCATGGACCGGTGGCCAGCGTAAGTTAATGGGCGTTATGGCGAACAAGGCCTACGACTATTATGCAGAATTAAAAACACATCCTGATTTTCTTTCTTACCTGAGCGATAATGGCACCCTGACGTATTATGGTGAATCCAATATAGGAAGTCGTCCCGACAAACGTGCGGGTGGACAACTCACACTGGATACATTGCGCGCTATTCCATTCGTGGGATCCTGGAGTCAGCTGAAACAAAATGTACCCGGCTTCTATGGTTTTGGTGCAGCGTTGGAAGATCTTTTTTCTGATCAGTTGAAAGCAGATGTTGTTAAACTGTATCAGTCTTCCCGCTTTTTCCAAACCCTGGTTGGAAATAGTATGCAGTCCATTGCAAAAAGCTATTTTCCGTTAACTGCCTTCCTATCGGATGATCCACACTACGGTAGGATCTGGAATATGATCCATGAGGAATTTCTACGTTCTGAAAAATTATTGGTTGAGGCTACGGGAGAAGATCACCTTATGCCTGGCAATCAACCGATCCTGGAATCCATCAACCTGAGAGAACGTATTGTCCTTCCGCTATTGACGATCCAGCAATATGCCCTCATACATTTGAAAGAAATGGATGCTGAAGATCCGTTGACAGATGTGTATAAAAAACTTATTACACGGACTATGCCGGGGATCATAAATGCGGCGAGGAATTCAGCCTAAAGTCTAATTGGGTAGTGTTTCACATGAGCCATTCCAATGATCTTCGCCCTACACTAATGTCTCCTGCATCATTTCTTTAATCAACACATCGGGGGACACTTCATATCTGAACCCAACACGCAGCGCTTGCAAACCCGAAGTACCCTGCAGATCCTGCAAGTCTAGCTTTTCTATATGTCCGTCGAGATAATCAATGGATTGGAGGTATTGCAGATACTGAAGATATTCTTCCGCTTCCCAGTCCTGGCTATAGACGATAGATAGTTTGCCTGGTTGTGTTAAGCGTTCGGTAGTCCCTTTAATGTAAGCTTTATCAATCCGTTTTTTGAGGATCTCATACCTGATATTATATGCACCATCCACATCAAATCGTTTTTCGTCAAGCCGGAACCGGATTGCCAATGGATTACTATGCGCAAGAATCAGCGACGTAATCCCAAGTGGCATAGGTAGCTCATCTTTATATGTTTGGTGAAGATTTTCTACCCCGCAGGTAATGAGCAACTGCCACAACCTGAGATTTTTCAGGTGCAGCGGATGATAGGTTTGATTCTGGATCAGGGATTGACCGATATAGGCATTGTACTCCACACCATCCGTTTTATACTTTTCAAAATAATGAGGAAACATTTTCTGTGCAAATAATTGCTGATGATCTATATATTCGGCGATCCGTTCATTGATCGTGGTCACCGACGTTTCATAATCTTTTCGTTGTCTATAGACCACACCCAGCTCCGGATCGAGTGCCTGGCGATATGCGTCAACGACGGGTGCTACTGCTGTTGTCATTTTTAGATGATCAAATACCGGGTCAAGCTCGCGGTTAATGAAGTCAAGGATCTTGACTTCATCACCTGCATTAATAGATTGTGTAAGGGATTGCCTGAACATGTTGATCCGGAAAAGTAATTGCTGGTAGATCGGAAGGCGATCATATTCAGAAGCTTTCAATAGCACCGCATCAGCCATATCCATTTGCTCTAATAAATCCTGCCGAATCGATGCATTGCGTGCATCTGACGAACCACGGATGTCAAATTGACCATACAATGGATACACATCATTAAAGCTGATGTCATCCGGATCATCCAGGACTTCGCGGGTTCGGCTCTGGTAGATTTTTTCAGCCGAATTAAAAAACTTCCAGGATACTGTTGGATGTATGGACGTGAATTTATCCTGGATGATCGATTCCAATTCTGTCTGATGATAGTCTATTGAACGGCTAACAGCTACCGTAAACATAGGTAACACATTCCGCAGCTTATTGGCTACCATACTATTTAATACACCCTGCTGAGCAGACGTCAATTCAATAAATGCGATGATCTTATCATTAAACTTTAAAGGCGCTACGATAAAACTACCGACCCCTACATCATACATCTGCTTGATAAACCGGGAAGGTGCATCTTTCAAATCCCGTACATTGGAAATCGCGAAAAAATCTTTTTTCGTCAAAAGTGCATCGAAGGAGTAGTCACAAAAGCATTCCTCAACAGATTCCTCATAATTATCGCCTAATAGCTTACTGGAGCGCACAGCACCATGGAGTGCCTTTATATTTCTGCCTGCTTCATCAAATGCTTCGAATCCTAATTCAATTTTATCCACTCCCAGATATTGAGCCAATTTATCCTGAAGCTTATTGAGTGAAGCTTCATTCTGCAATGCATTATTTTCTAACAATTGCTGCTTGAGTTCTGATAAAGCTTCTTCTTCTGTCTGATCAAATAATGTCACCAGGGCCAATCCCTCATAGACGAACGTATTGGGTGGAATCATCTTCTTCCACAATTCCAGGTCACGACTGTTGTCAATTAATAATTGGATGTCTTCGGGAGACAGGGGCTGGAAATCCTCCTTTGGCGTGATTTTGCTAAAGTCGCCATTTATAAATGCTCGGTAACGACGCACGATCCCGGAATCCTGATCAGGAATATCGAAGTACAGGGAACGTTTAAAATTAACGTTGACTTTGTATAACACAGAAATTAAAAAAGCACATCCAAAAATATATAACTCATCAGGGTCAAACCCTTTGATGACCATTTGAAATTCAGGACCCGCTTTTTGGATGATGGTTCGCATCCGGGTTGACATGTTGAACATTACAGGGTAAAACGGAAGGCTGGCAGCTTTGATCTCGTTGGTTGTAAGGATATCAGGAAACATCGCTGACAACAATGTTGACAGCTCTTCACGATAGGTCTCTATCAGAGTGATATCGCTGATCGGATGTCGCAATTCTTCTGCATGTGCCACAGTCTGAAGGACACTTTGGGCATAGACCATTTCTGAAGGTGTACCATGGGCTGCTTTATTCTCCCAAAACTGAAACAAGCGTTCAAGGCTGAGCTTGATTTCAAAGGGCATGGGAGGGAAAACTTCGCCTTTATAGTATAAGTATTGTTTCTGGAGATTCATTTTCAGGGCATTTGGTGAATTGGGATAATTGCGTTAGACAAAAGATAACAAATAAAGTTTTAGGTCGATCGACGATAGATGGTTAAGATTATATTAAGTAGGCCAAAAGCCCTCATCATGGATTTTCCGGGCGTGATCATGGCCCATATTCCACCATTTAGACATTTGGTTGGGATCAAAGATAAAGCTGTTGTCTGTCAGTTCTGTGGGGGTGTGGATCAGCCTGATCCGGGTGCCTGACGAACGTGCTTCCGCAAGTGCACCACTAATATCGTCCCGTGCCAGTTGGTTTTGCATAAAATTGAATGTCTTTAGGAGCAACATAAATGCATTCGTTGCGGGAGGGGCGATTAACGATCTGTGTCTTGGTTGCAAGACAACCACGTCAATTTCTGTAGCACCTATATTAATCGCTTCCATGATCGGGATTGGATTTCCAAAACCACCATCCGCATATTCATTGCCGTTTTTATTGACCAGGCTCATAAAAGGCACCAGGTTACATGAAATCCAGACCCAGTCGCAAAATTCTTCATATCCATAATCCCGTGCGAACTTGTACTCAATCCGGTTGTGCGTAAGATTTGACACCGTGACAATTACTATTTTTTTTGATGCCTTCATTCTTCTCCAATGCTCACGTGTGAATGTGCGATGTATGAGGTCACGTAGGTTTTTACTTTCACCCATTGTCTTGCGCCTTTGAATAAATTGGGTCAGAATGGTCAGGTGATTAAAAGATGCTTTGAAAACATCATCTTTTCGATGAATGACAAATGGGCAATTGCTGAAGATGTCATGTTGATTGCTGGTGGTGTAGGCTCGTCGCAATTCATCCCACGCTTTGATGGCTACGCATGGGACCAACAGGCTTCCGGTGGACGCCCCAATGAGGATGTCCCAATCCATACCTTTTTCTTTCGAGAGGTATTCGATCAGCCCACCTGCCCAGGCGCCTTTTGATCCACCTCCGGAAATGACTAATGCTTTCATGCTTGATATATCGCCCTGTAGAGATCATAAACCATACCAAACATCACCAAAAAAGTATGTTGATAACTAGCCGGGGCCCTTGACAATCAACGCGTAAGGTCCTTGTGGCACTACTAGTAGTGGCACTACTAGTAGTGCCACTGTGTGGGGGGATACCAGTTTGCCAGGGATTGCGAACTTTACAAGGATAAATACAAACCACTTGAATCAAAATCTACAGGGCAAAACAGCCATCATCACCGGGGGAAGCAGAGGAATCGGCCTAGCCATTGCACAAAGACTTGCTGAAGCCGGAGCGAACATTGTCATCGCAGCAAAAACCACTGAACCGCATCCCAAACTACCCGGCACAATCTATGATGCCGCAGAAAGCATCAAATCCAAAGGTGGCCATGCGCACGCAGTTGTATTGGATCTTAGGGAAGAAGAACAAATTAAAAACGTCGTTGCGGAAACGGTATCAACATTTGGTGGCGTAGACATCCTGGTCAATAATGCAAGTGCAATTTTCCTGGCCAGCACTGAGCATACACCATCCAAGCGATATGACCTGATGCATCAGATTAATGTCCGTGGTACATTTCTCATGTCGCAGGCATGCATCCCCTACCTGAAAAAATCGAATCACGCTCATATCCTTACCTTATCACCAAAGATCGACATGGATTCAAAATGGTTTGAAAACCATACAGCCTATACCATGAGTAAATATGGTATGAGCATGGTTATGTTTGGACTTGCGGCAGAGTTAAAGCCATATGGCATAGCCGCGAATGCCTTATGGCCACGTACTACTATCGCTACAGCAGCCGTTCAGAATCTACTGGGTGGTGATGCGCTGGTCCGTCAGTCACGATGGCCGTCAATTGTTGCTGATGCGGCTTATCATATATTGTCACAGGAGCCTTCAGAAGCATCAGGACAATTTTATATTGATGAAGAGGTGTTACGACGTTATGGTGTTTCTGATTTTGATCCGTATGCTGTGGATTCATCATCGGATCTGGCTCCGGATTTATTTATTGAAATATGAAGAAAGAACGAAAGGACAAAGATTTTATCAAGGCACCGTATTTTGAAGGAGGAAAACATGCTTTGGAGCAATTTGTCAAAAACGAATTACGATATCCGAAAGAAGCACTGGAAGCAAAAACAGAAGGCACTGTCAGTGTCCGCTACAGTGTGGATTACAAAGGTCATATCCAGGACGCGCATATCATCTCAGGTATCGGACATGGTTGTGATGAAGAAGCTTTACGCATCGTCAGGAAATTGCATTTTAAAGTACCCAATGATGGAAAGATCAAATCGAAGTTCACCCGGAAGCTTCATATCCATTTCAGATTACCGGGATCTCCGGCAACATTACCAGCCACTAAAAAAATGCCGGTACTGCCATCAGCTAATTCATTAGATATTCAATACCAGGTAACCACTACAAAAACTCCGGTGATACAAAAGCCGGTGACAACTTCAAAATCATCTTCTTACCAATACACGATCACCATTCCACCAGAGGAATACAAATAACATCAGATGAGCACTACAAAACCATTACGCGGCGGAGAATTCATTATCCGGGACACGGATCCATCGATCGCTTTTATACCGGAAGATTTTAATGAGGACCAGAAGATGGTCCGGCAGATGTGCAAAGACTTCGTCACTGAAATGGGTGAAAAAGCACATGTACTGGAAGCACAGGTGGAGCTCATGGAAAAAGCCGGAGCCTTGGGTCTGCTCGGAGCACACATACCGGAAGAATATGGAGGGAATCCGCTGGACACCAATTCTAACACCCTGATCGGAGAAGAACTTGGGAAAGCAGGAGGATCCTTTGATACAAGTTTTGCCGCCCATATCGGGATTGGAATGTTACCCATCCTGTACTTCGGGACACCTGAACAAAAGAAAAAATATCTGCCGGGCATGAGCTCAGGAGAATTAAAAGTCGCGTATTGTCTTACTGAGCCCGGCTCCGGTTCTGATGCGATGGCAGCAAAGACACGTGCTGATCTTTCTGCTGATGGTAGCATGTATTCCATCAATGGTCAGAAAATGTGGATCTCTAATGCGGGTTTTGCGGATGTATTTATTGTCTTTGCAAAAATCGGGGGCGAAAAATTTACCGGCTTTATCGTGGATGCTCATTCACCTGGCATTACGCTGGGCGCGGAAGAAAAAAAATTAGGTATAAAGGGATCTTCCACACGCCAGGTATTTTTTGAAAATGTTCAGGTGCCTGTGGATAATGTATTGTACAATATCGGTCAGGGACACCAGATTGCATTTAACGCACTCAATATCGGTCGATTTAAACTGGGCACTATGGCGATGGGCGGCTCTAAAAAGTGCGTCGATATTGCGGTGAAATACGCCAATGAGCGGCATCAGTTTGGTCAACCTATTTCTGCATTTGGAGCGATCAAACATAAACTCGGCGAAATGGCTTCGCTCATATTCGCCATTGAATCAGCCTCGTACCGTTTGTCTGATATGATGGGTGATCATAAAGATGAAATGACATCCACCGGATCTTCCCAGGAACAGGCATTACTGGATTCGGCAAAAGAATATGCGTCGGAATGTGCAATTATCAAAATAGCGGGATCAGAATATCTTGACTTTATCGTAGATGAAATGTTGCAGATCCACGGCGGCAATGGATTCTCTGAAGAATTTGCACCAGCACGTGCGTACAGGGATCAGCGGATCAACCGCATCTACGAAGGCACGAATGAGATCAACCGATTGCTTCTGGTGGACCGTATTATCAAAAAAGCACTGAAAGGAGAACTTGATCTCGTAGGTCCTGCATGGGCTGTTCAAAAAGAATTGATGTCCATGCCATCAAAATCAGAAAATGAGGGACCATGGGAATCTGAACAACAGGCGATTCTGAATTTTAAAAAGACAATGTTGCTCGTAGCAGGTGCGGCTGTTAAATACCAGATGGACGGGAAACACGATCTCAACCAACAACAGGAGGTGGTCATGCATATAGCGGATATCGGAATCGATTGTTTTATAGCCGAATCGCTTTTGCTCCGTGCTGAAAAACTCTCTGCTGGTTCCTATACATACCCCCAGGAAGTAGTCAAGGCGCTAACCCAATTATTCATTTCTGAATCCCAGGCCCGTATCCAAAAACATGCTACTGATGCTTTGATGGCCTTCGCGGCAGGTGACGAACTGATCATTATGCTCAAAGGGATAAAAAGATTTTCTTCCTACCCACCTTCCAATACGGTCGCGATGCGGAGAATTATTGCCGATCATCTGATCGCTGCAAACGGATATAGTCTCGAATTTTAGAAAATAAAAATTGATGGCCTCCATCCAATCGATCATTATAAGACGCGAAAAAAAACAGGAACCGGTACACGTGACAGAAGTACAAATCACAAAATCGGGTGTCGCAGGTGATCATTCTGAGCGTCGAAAAAGTGCGCGCCAGGTGACCCTCATCGGAGGGAATCATCTTGCTACAGTGGCCGCAATTGTTGACTTTCAGGGCGATGCCCATCTTGCCTCACGACGTAATATCCTGATTGACGAATTGCCGGATGGTGATATGAAAGGAAAAATGGTATCACTCGGTGATGAAGTGATACTTGAGATCATAGGGTATTGCACACCCTGTTTTCGGATGGAAGAAAATTTTGGTCAGGGCGCAATCGAAGCCTTGAATGAAAAAGCAGGATGGATTGCAAAAGTACTTCAGGAGGGTCCTGTAGTGGTTGGAGATAAATTTGAGGTGAGATGAAAATTTTTTGAAAAATGTATGTAAATAAAAAAACTCTACCCTATCTTTGAATCACAATCGGATATTTCCTACTATCAATATCCAAAATCGTATCAAGAAGATCAGCGCCGCAAAGCGCTGATTTTTTTTTTGCGCTCATCCGCATGTGTCAAAAATCTTTTCCGTTTCGTAACTTGGGTATCTCCTAATCTTATCCACACCATGACACCACCAACTCTTTCCTCAATTCTCTAATTTCTATTTTTATCATTTTCTCTTCAGGCGTCATCACGCCTTGCAGAATCACTTACCAATTCTCACTTTGATTGTGATAGCCTTACTTTAACACTGGTATCTCTGCAGGACATATCCTGCTTTAATAGCCTTGGATACATTGAAGTCGATGCGGCGGGAGGAGCACCACTCTATTCATATGAGTGGTCAGTCCCCGGATTTAATGAGAATTATATTGAAGTAAATGCTCCGGGTAATTACACTGTCACGATTTCCGATTCGAATGGTTGTATTCTTTTTGAAACTTTTACAGTTAAACAGATTGACGGCCCCAACATTGATGGAATATTTGTCAGTCCCGAATCATGTCCCGGCGCCTGTAATGCAACAATTGGAATCTCAGTTAGTGGTGGCATTCCTCCGTATACTTATTCTTATTCTAATAATTTGATTGGATGCGCAGGCTTTTACCAGGTCATTGTCACCGATGCCCAGGGATGTACGGACTCGGAAGATGTTTTTGTCTGGTCGCTGGAAGGTCCTGAAATTCTTGCGCTGAATGTGATTCATGCTGATCCGGGAGTAAATAATGGGGTTATAGAAATAGTAGGATCCGGAAACGGAGTATTACATTATTCCCTGGATGGAATTATCTACCAGGATGCCAGCATCTTTACGAATCTTCCTGAAGGCACCTACAGCATTTACATCCGGGATGAAAATGGTTGTGTCAGTCAAACTGAGCTTATTGAAGTTTTAGAATTGACATCTGCTGAAAAACTCACCTTCCATGATTTTAAACTTTATCCCAACCCCGTTGATGAAATCCGTTATGTTGAAGCTCATAATCTTGCAGGTGTTCAAATATCAGATCTGAAAGGAACTGTTGTTGCGGCTAGACCACAATCAAATGCTCACCAGATTTCCACCTCTGGTATCCTTCCAGGTATGTACCTCGTTAGGATATCCGATGGAGTAAATGTGAAGTTTCAAAAGCTCGTCATCAACTAATTTCCTAGATAATACCGAAATTGTTGCTTCTGATTACGTATGACACCCGGTTTCTGAGATAATCCAGTCATAATGTTTGATTCTAACCAGAATGCCATAAATTTGCTACTGCACTCACTCCGAATAGTACTTATCTAAATCGGAATTATGAAACCCTTTTCCTTTCTCCCACGTCACCCCTTTGTAATAATTCTTATTTGCCTCACTACTGCTCAATGGTGTGCAGGAGCAACGAAGTATGTCAGTAATGCTGGCAATAATGGCAATACGGGTAACTCCTGGGCGCAAGCGTGGCTGACCCTCCAATGGGCAGAGGATCATATTACTGCCGGTGATACGGTATGGGTCCAGAACGGGACGTACACCGGTTTTGATGTACGTCTTACCGGCACGGCTGCCAATCCCATTGTTTTTATTGCAGCAGGTGCTAGTGTCATCATCAACGCGCCTACAGGTACCACCGATCATATCAATGTAGAGAATGCCAATTACATTGAGATCAATGGGTTTCGTGTAATCAATTCACCACGCAACGGCATTCGTCTTGTGAATGCACATAATTGTATCGTCCGCAACAATTATTGTGAAAGTAGTTTCGAGCGGGGGATTTTTACCGGCTTCACCAATGATATCCTGATCGAGTATAACGAATGCCTGACATCGGATGATGAACACGGCATCTACGTATCCAATAGCAGTGACCGGTCTATTATCCGCTTCAATATCTGTCATCATAATAATCGGGGAGGAATCCAGATCAATGCTGATGCAAGTCAGGGAGGTGATGGTATCAGCACCGATCCGGAGATCTATGGTAATATCCTGTATGAAAATGGAACCGCAGGGGGAGCTGCGATCAACCTGGATGGTGTGCAAAGTGCCTTCATCTATAATAATCTCCTATATCAGAATCATGCTTCAGGCATTGCCCTTTTCATGCAGGATGGTGCACAACCTTCCACCAACGCGACCGTCGTCTACAATACAATTGTCAATGCAAGTGATGCGCGGTGGTGCATCCTTGCGGTGAATGGCTCATCAGGAGCACAGGTCTACAATAACATCATCATTAATCTTAACCCCTCAAGCCTCCGTGGTAGCATTGCATTAGATCCGGATGCTGTTCCGGGTTTTGTTTCCAATAATAATATCCTGACCAACAAGCTCAGCAGGATGGGTGATGGGTCAAGTGTTCCTTTGACCACATGGCAAGGCTATGGTTATGACCTCAACAGTATGCTGTCGGATCCGCTTGCAGAAATCTTTGTCTCCCCCGGAAGTGACTATCATCTGGCGCAAGGATCTCAGGCCATCGATGCAGGAAATGCATCTTTTTCTTTTGGTGTCTCTGCAGACATTGAGGGCGTTGCTCGCCCACAGGGAAGTAATCCTGATCTCGGTGCCTATGAAAGTGAATTTTCGCTCGCGATTGGTGATGAAGAAAAATATCCAGGCTTTCCGGCCTATGAAAATCCAGGGATCATCGTTGATTTTGATAAGGTCTCATGGAATGATGGCCTCCAGGGCCAGCTCAATCTTATGATGATGAATGGCCAGTTATTGAAACAATTCGACATCAATACTCCGGGTGAGTTCACATTGCAAAATTTAATTCCAGGCATCTATTTGCTCACGGTCAATGATGAGCATGGGATCCAGTGGAGTACGTGGGTCAGATGGGCTGGGAGATCGTGAGAACGTGAAAACGTGAGAAATTTTATCTGCGACCTCTGCGCCTCTACGTGAGATATTTTTTCTCTGCGTACTTTGCGTCTTTGCGCGACCTCTTATAAAGCGTAAGATCAACTAACGATTCACGATTCACGATTCACGATTGACCCTCCTGACGACTCACGTCTCACCCTTTCAACAAACTCCCCGATCGTCACCGAGTGCTGATCACCAGACACCAGATCCTTCAGCATCATCGTGCCATTCTTCATTTCTTCTTCACCGATAATGCCGACATACGGACTACCGATGTCAGATGCATATTTAATTTGCTTCTTCAACTTACCGGATTCGGGATAGAGATCCGCAGATATCCCTTCCCCGCGCAATTGCGTGAGATAATTGAATGCCTGCTTATGCGTCGCATCATCAAATGCTGCCAGAAGAATAACAGGCCCTGTACGGACACTTTCAGGAAAAAGTCCTTTTGCCTCAAGCACATCATAAATTCGTTCGGCCCCAAAAGAAACACCAACACCTGATACGCCAGACCATCCGAACACACCCGTCAGATTATCATATCGTCCGCCGCCACCAAGACTACCCATATCTGCATCTACTCCTTTGACTTCGAAAATACATCCGGTGTAATATCCTAAACCGCGGGCAAGCGTTATATCAAATTCAATTTTATTCTTCATCGGCAGTCCTTCCAGATACCGGAAGACCTGTTGTAACTCAATCATACTCTTCGAAGCATCGCTACCCTCTTCAAAATGACTCGACAAACCATCCAGAGTTTTTATGTGCAGCAGATTAAATATTTTATCCTGGGATTCGATTGATATACCACGCTCATTCATTTCTTTGCGAACTCCAGCTTCACCAATCTTATCAAGCTTATCGATGGTCATCGTCATGTCGATCCATCGATCCGCAATCCCGGCATATTGAGCGATACCATAGAGTAATTGACGATGATTAATTCGAATCACGACCGGAATTCCCAGCGCCGCAAATACTTCATCGTAGATCTGAACAAGCTCCGCTTCGTAAGACAATGACGAACTTCCCACCACATCAACATCACACTGATAAAATTCCTGATAACGTCCTTTCTGAGGTCGATCTGCCCTCCACACGGGCTGTATCTGGTATCGTTTGAAAGGAAGCGTAATATCATTCCTATGCATCACCACATATCGCGCAAAAGGGACTGTCAAATCATATCGCAATCCGCGCTTGGCAATGGACGAAGTGAATTTATTACTGTTCTTCGCCTGATAAGCCTCATCATCTGCCTTGGTCAGATAATCACCGTTATTCAGAATCTTGAAAAGAAGACGATCACCCTCCTCCCCATACTTCCCTGTCAGTGTACTCAGATTCTCCAGCACCGGCGTTTCAATTGGCACATACGCATACCGTTTAAAAACTTCCTCAATGATCCCAAACATCCACTTGCGTCTTGCCACCTCCAGCGGTAAAAAATCTCTTGTCCCTTTCGGAATCCCTATTTCCATTTACAAAATGTTGAAGATTTATGTATTTGTAAGTTTGTGCTCATAGTATAGGTGCTGAGAAAGTTTAGTTAGACAAATTTCTTTTCCTGGTTAAAAGGGTTCAGAAAAAAAATAATTTCTAAGCCTTCTAAACCGTTTGCTTTCGAAGAAAGCAATGTTCAACTTTCTCAACACTGTGATCATTTCGATGACAATCTCACTGTAATGATATTGACCCCACCTACACAACAGACGCAAATTGTTTCAGGAAGCGGACATCATTTTCAAATAACAACCGGATATCATTAATTTTGTATTTGATCATTGCCTGCCGCTCAATTCCCATGCCGCACGCGAAACCGGAATAGCGCTCAGGATCAATGCCGCAAGTCTCAAGTACAGCCGGATCCACCATACCACACCCCATAATCTCAAGCCAACCCGTTCCCTTTGTGATACGATGCGCATGCTCATCCGCTAAACCAAAATAGACATCCATCTCTGCGCTCGGTTCTGTAAACGGGAAATAGGATGGTCGTAATCTTGTCACTACATCCTTTCCATACATGGCCTGCGCAAATTGATGTAACGTCAATTTCATATCCGCAAAAGAGACACCCTCATCGATATATAGTACTTCCAGTTGATGAAACTGACAATGCGAACGAGCTGATACAGTTTCATTCCGGTATACACGCCCCGGCGCAATAATCCGTATAGGTGGAGTTTTGGTTGTCATCACGCGCGCCTGCACGGATGAAGTATGTGTACGAAGCAGAAATCCCGGGGGACTGGCCACATAATAGGTATCCTGCATATCCCGCGCCGGATGATCCGGAGGTGTATTCATTGCCGTGAAATTGTGCCAATCATCTTCAATCTCACGATCTTCTGCAACCTCAAAACCCATGCGAACAAATACATCGATCAGCTCTTCCATGATGATGCTCACAGGATGACGGCTGCCCACTTCGGATGGAGGAGCTGGTAATGTGAGATCCGGGATCTCAATTCCGCTTTGGACATTCGAAGCATTCAGTTGCTGTTGCATCTGGCTGAACACCTCTTCAGCTTTTTGCTTGGCTTCATTGACTAATCGCCCAAAATCTTTTTTCTGCTCATTCGGAACGTCGCGGATCAGTGCTGATAATGGCTTCAGTACATTCTTACTACCCAGGAATTTAATCCTGAAAGTTTCTAAAGCCGCAGCATCATTTATCTGGACAGATTGGATCTCCTGTATGATATCGTTGAGTTGTTCGATAGGATTCATTCCGGTAAAAGTAAGCACTTGAAACTTATGGCTAACTTTCAGCCCATGTCGATCCGTCACCCGCTGGCAGTATTCCTTCTGATGATCATGGCTATGAGCCTGGTCTGGTCCAAGGCACTCTTGTCCATTGTCATGGTATTGATCGCAGTCCTTGCAGCCATATCCTTACAAGTCAACCCCTTCAGGATCAAGTGGGTATTGACGCCTAAGCTGATCAGGGAATCGATCCGGATTACACCCTTTCTATGGGTATTTGCCCTGTTCGCACTCATGTACCTGGTCAGTATTTTATATGCAGGTGATGTAGCCGCCTGGTGGAAGCTAACCCATCCGACATTAGCTTTCCTCCTCGTGCCGATGAGCTTCGCACTGCTGGGTCCTTTTTCGAAGAAAGAATATATGCTGATCACATTGTGCTTAGTGGTGACAGCATTGTGGAGTACGATTTGGGTGCAGGTTGCTTACTACAGTAATTATTATGTGTTCAGTCAGAGCATGGGCTTTGGCGGCTCCTTACCAACGCCCATCAATCATATCCGATACAGTGTAGTGATTGCGCTCAGCATGATCATCTGTCTGGCGTTTTGTATTGAAAACTGGAAACTACGCTATCGCTGGGAGCGATGGGCTTACGGATTGGCGGCAGCATATCTCTTTTATTTCCTGCATGTACTCTCCGTGAGATCCGGGATGATGCTCGCGTACGCAGGGATCTTCATCCTTATGATTTTTTATTTGCAAAAATTAAGCAGGTGGATGCAAGCTGCATTACTAATTGGAATGATCGCAGCACCGGTCATCGCATACAAGACAATGCCCGGATTTCAACTGAAAGTGCATTATACCCTTTATGACTTAGGACAGTTTAAAGCAGGTACTGGTGCTAATTATTCTGACTCCGAACGATGGTCTTCCTGGCAGGCAGGAATTGCTTTGGGAAATCAACATCCGTTTTTTGGAATAGGGACAGGAAAATTTGTTTCTGAAATGAAAGCCTATTATCAAAATGAATTAAAGTTTGATAAATGGAATCGTCCGCATAATCAATGGATCAATGTCTTCGCAATTTTTGGGTTGACTGGCCTGATCATATTTTGTTTTATACTCGTGTATCCTATGACATTTCGTGACTTCTGGTTTCCTGCACTCTTCCCTACGCTCTACATCGTTCAGTTGTTATCCATGATCGTAGAACATCCGCTCGATACTGAGTTTGGAGCTATGCTTTTTCTTGTGTTGACAGGACTCGGGCTAAGCACAGTTGGAGGTGAAAGAGAGGGTGAGAGGAAGAGAAGGTGAGAGGGTGAGAAAAATTCTCCCAGTGTGCTTCGACTTGCGGCCTCATACAATGGATTTTATGCTCCTCAAAAACAATGTGAAATTCCGAATATAAAATATTGAAATGATGTAAGACTGCATCTGCATTTTCCCGTTTAGGCTACTAAATCAAAAAGGATTTCGTCGATATCCTCAGGCTGAAACTACCATCATCGTTGGGACATATCATATTCTTTTTTTTATAATATTAATTTTTTAAACAGGCGGCTTAACCTGGAAAAAACAGCCATTCAAAATAACGTAATCTCGGTTTTAGTCTTTATAAAAAATATCTTTCAGTTCTAATTTAAATTTAATCCGTAGGACCCGGCGAGCTTCGACCCGCAGCACAACTTCACGTGTTTCATTTCAGCAACTTCAGGCATGCCCTCATATGCCGCAAGGTGGGAAACAGCTGAGCATCTTTAAACTACAATAATGTTCAATAGCAGAGTGAAATGGAGAACTCAGGCACCGTTTACCAGATGTAAGTTGTTTTGGACGAGTGGATTAATTCCTTTGAAATACTCTCTGCTCTGCTTTTTAGGTTACTTCATTTTAATCTCGTATAACGATTATGTAGAGTCAAGGAAGTAAGCCTATTCCGCTCAATTTAAAGTTTGCGGCACTTACTACCTAGAAATTTTTTATCGTTGATTTGGTAATTAATATATCAGAACCGGTCTTAATATGGTAAGATCACTAAAATCTATCATGAGGTCTCTGCGAGTTGGATTTGGAGAAAAAGTAAATTTAGGTGCACAAAAAAAGCTAGATCACATACCCTGAATTATATAAAATCTCGTCTCTCACGTCTCTCACAGTCACATGATCTTTTCTATGAGCCTGCACATAGATGGCAAAAGGTGTCGTGCTTCGACCCGCTTTGCTCAACCTTGGACTCCAGCTCAGCAACCAGGATCATGCCGGTCGCGTATCTTCGGACCATGTTGAAACAAACCAGCCCCTCCAATTTTGACGAAAAAATTGCAAACCTCAATCCGAGACAGCGTGAGGCAGTACAGACAATTGATGGCCCTGTCATGGTCATCGCAGGCCCCGGCACCGGTAAAACCGAGATCCTTAGCTTGCGGATAGGGAATATTTTAAAACAAACGGATACGCCTCCGGGAAGCATCTTATGTCTGACTTATACTGACGCGGCATCCGCTGAAATGCGTCACCGGCTTATAAAATTTATTGGCCCCGAAGCCTACAGCATCCAGGTCAATACTTTCCACAGCTTTTGCAATCTCGTCATCCAGGAGAATCCCTCCATTTTTCAGCAGGCACGCGATCTGGATTCGATTTCCGACATCGATAAGTTTAGATTACTACAACGCTTAATTGATGATTTTCATGAAGATCATCCATTGAAAAAATTTAAAGGACAGACGTATTCTAACTGGGATCGCCTGCTGGCTCTTTTCTCCACGATGAAACGTGAAAACTGGTCCTCTGCATATGTTCTGGAACTGGTAGATGACTACATCAAGCGGATGCGCCAGGATGATGAATTCACGTACAAACGCAAAACAGGTGATTTTGTAAAAGGTGATTTTAATGCCAAAAAATTCAAAGAAGCTGTCCTTGATAAAATGGAAAGCTTCAAAGCTGCTGTTGGCGAATTCGATACGTACAATCAGTTACTGGGCGAGGAAGGCAAATACGATTACGATGATATGCTTCAGTGGGTCTTTACGGCCTTTGGAGATTATCCTGACATGCTGGCCAACTATCAGGAGCGGTTTTTATATTTCCTGGTGGATGAGTTTCAGGATACCAACGGAATTCAAATTGACATCCTTCGGAAGCTCATTGATCATGAATGGATCGATCGGCCAAATGTATTTGTCGTAGGTGATGATGATCAGGCAATCTATCGATTTCAGGGAGCTAATATCAAAAACCTGATTGACTTCAAAGAGCGGTATGATCCTGTTATTATTTTACTGGAAGAAAATTACAGGAGTTCTCAAATGATATTAAACGCAGCCCGACGTGTTATCAATCCTGTTGAGGATAGCTTGGTGAAAAAAATATTTGGTGAACCTAAAAAACTGATTGCCTCAGGAAAATTCGCAGACCTGCCTCAACATGCCTGTATCCATTCGTATCCCACGGCAACTTATGAAAACGCGGATATTTTTCATCAGCTCAAACGGTGGCATGAAAATAATATCGAAGGTTCGATAGCTGTGCTTTACACCAAGCATGATCTTGGTGCTGATTTGGCTTTTGCATTAAAAGGAAGCAATATTCCTTTTCAGACATCGCGGTCGTCAGATGCTTTGCAGCAACCCATTATACGTCATATCCTCGACATCCTTGCCTGCCTCCAGATGCTGACCGAAGGTGCAGATAATGATGACGGACTGCTATACCGCATCCTTCATCTTAAATATCTGGAACCACGCTCAGCAGATTTACAAAGACTCATTCTTGCCTATACTTCCAAAGATCGAGAGGATCGCTCTACGTTATTTATGTGGATGGGAGATCCTGACAAGCTGGACAAGATTCCATTTAAAGACAGGGCTTGGGTGGACGAAAAATTTAATCTCATCAATGAAGCCACTGCGCAATACCATACGATCACGCTGATATCGTTGGTCGAATGGATCGTGCATCACTTTGGCATCATGAGGTGGATTCTGCAGCAACCTGAAAAGTTTGTTCATCTCTATGCGATTAAATCCTTTTATTCATTCGTCGACAGTGAATCTTCCGGTCATCCTAAATTTTCAGCAGCCAACCTGATCGAGACCTGTGAGATGATGCAGGAATACCGGATACGTCTCAACGTGCAGGAACTCGCTTCCAATCCAACCGGCATTCACCTGTCAACTTTACATGGAGCCAAGGGCCTGGAATACGATACAGTGTTTATCAAAAACTTTATTGAAAATGAATGGGAGAAAAAACGGGCCAACAACCGTCAGTTTTCTTTTCCCGATAATCTTATCCAAAGTCAGCATCAAACCAGTCCCATGGAAAATGCCCAGGATGTGGTAGATCATGACAGACGACGATTAGTGTATGTAGGAATGACAAGGGCTAAGCAGGAACTCTATCTCACATACGCGAATAAAAAGGATGATGGCAAACTGCTGACGCCAAGTAAATATTTGACGGAGATCGCACAGGATGATACCTGCATTGTCCAAACTGCCATCAACACGAATGAAGAAATCCTCGCTGCATACCTGGTAGCCCGCATGTCAGGTCAGCAATCAGTCGACCTGGATCTGGACCATCAGGAAATTAAAAGGCGCATAGAAAATTTTGTACTCAATGTTTCTGCCCTCAATCTCTACCTGGAGTGTCCGCTGAAGTTTTATTATGAAAAAATATTATTGATTCCGGCAGCCCAAAAGTCCTACCTGATATTTGGAACTGCCCTCCACGATGCGTTACAGAAATTATTTGATAAACGTTTTCATCAAAAAGACACTACAGCAGGATTGGATTATTTGCTTTGGACGTTTGATCGGTTTCTCGAAAGGGAACGACATCGATTTACACGACTTGAATTTAATGACCAGCAAACGTATGGTCGCAAAGTACTGACTCAATATTACCATCACTACGTCTCTCAATGGTCGGATGATAAAGAATATCTCATGGAGCATCGTATTCGGGATACACACATTGAAGGTGTTCCGGTGACCGGGTTTATCGACCGGATAGATCGTGTTGGTGATGATATCCGTGTTTACGATTATAAAACAGGAAAGACAGATAAGTATTATGAGAAGATCGCTATTCCTTCCGACAAAAATCCACTGGGCGGACCCTACTGGCGCCAGATGGTTTTTTATGATTTGCTATTAAAGAAGGATCCACGTATCTCCAGACATATGGCTGCGGGCTATGTGCAGGCACTAGAACCTGATAAAGATGGCAAATTTGTGCAACGCGAAGTGCAGGTTTCAGATGAAGACCGGGCTTTTGTTTCCAATCTCATTACTGAAACATATCAGAAAATTCGCAACATGGAGTTTGATAAATTTTGTGGTGAATGTGAATGGTGTCAAATGAATGAACTGGTTGTGCCGATAGTGGGAGAAGATGGGGAAGAGTGAGAGGCGTGAGAGGCGTAAGAACGTTGAGGAGGAAATTAAAAATGGTTCTGAAGGATCACATTTAAATTAAATTAAAATCGGTCCTGAAGGGACCACATATAAATTGCGGCAGGTAAAACCCGCCAAAAGTGAATTGATTTTCTTTTTTGAGTTGAACTCTGCCTTATCTCCTCTACTCAACCTCAAAAGTGATATCATTTCAAATGGATGTACCCCCGTTACCCCCACAATGGAGTAACAGAAAAAACTTACCTTACCCATAGATGAGCAAAGCCCTCCCGATCACTGTCATGACCGACTACGACATCACATTGATGCAGGCCGGGTCACATCACCGTCTATATCAAAAGATGGGTTCACATCCGGCACAACAGGATGGACATAAGGGTGTAAGCTTTGTTGTATACGCCCCTGCAGCACGCAAGGTATCTGTCATCGGTGACTTTAATCGTTGGCAGGCGGGTATTCATGAATTATTTCCACGGTGGGATAACTCGGGTGTGTGGGAAGGTTTTATTCCCGGAGTAGTACCCGGCATGAATTATAAATACCAGATCGAATCATACAATGGATGGCGTGGTGCCAAAGCGGATCCATATGGCCGCCTTCACGAGCATCCTCCGATGACGGCGACAAAAATTTGGAACGATCAGTACACATGGTCAGATGATGACTGGATGAAACGACGTGCGATCCATAATAAAGTTGGTGTGCCCGTTTCGATCTATGAAATACATTTTGCATCCTGGCGCAGACATCTGGATGGTAAGCCATTGAGTTATCGCGAAATGGCAGAATCTCTGCCCGCCTACATGCAGGAAATGGGATTCACCCATGTAGAATTCATGCCACTGATGGAACATCCTTATGATCCGTCATGGGGATACCAGATCACAGGTTTTTTTGCGCCGACGAGTCGCTTCGGCACACCAGATGATCTGCGGTATCTCGTGGATCAATTGCATCATCATGACATCGGTGTCATCTTTGATTGGGTGCCTTCACATTTCCCAACGGATGGACATGGACTTGGATATTTTGATGGCAGTGAGGTGTATGAACATCCTGACAAGCGCAAAGGCTATCATCCTGACTGGAAGAGCCTCATCTTCAATTATGGACGAAATGAAGTAAAATCTTTTCTCCTCAGCAACGCCATGTTTTGGGTTGATGAATTTCATGCCGATGGATTACGTGTAGATGCCGTAGCGTCTATGATCTACCTGGACTATTCACGCAATGAAGGGGAATGGGAACGAAATAAATTTGGTGGAAACGAATATATCGAAGCGATAGACCTTTTGAAGTCCATGAATGAAACGGTGTATGGCAACCACAATGACGTGATGACGATAGCGGAGGAATCCACTGCTTTTCCAGGTGTCTCTCATCCGACGCATTCCGGAGGACTTGGTTTCGGCATGAAATGGATGAGGGGATGGATGCATGACGCGCTGAATTATTTTAAACTGGATCCGCTTTTCCGCAAACACTCTCACAACCAGGTCACTTTCAGCATGGTGTATAACTATTCTGAAAACTATGTGCTTCCATTTTCCCACGATGAAGTTGTGCATGGCAAAGGTTCTTTATTAAGCCGCATGCCGGGTGAAGGAAAAGATCAGTTTGCCCAATTGAGACTGATGTTAGGCTATATGTTTACACATCCGGGGGCCAAATTACTTTTTATGGGTTGTGAATTTGGCCAGCGCAGTGAATGGAATTTTGCCGGGCAACTGGATTGGGATGTATTGCAATATGAATCTCATCAGGGTATTCAGCATTGGGTAAAAATGCTGAACCGATTATATCGCAATGAAAAATCTCTTTACGAATTATGTACCAAACCGGAAGGCTTCAAATGGATACGAATTGATGACTGGCAACAAAGTATACTTGCATATGAACGTGTTGGTATAAATCCGGATGACAAAATTCTCGTTATCCTCAATCTGACGCCCGTCGCTCGTGAAAATTATCGCATAGGCACTGAAGACAAGGGTTCATGGGAATTGATCAATCACTCTGACAAAAATGAATATTGGGGGCATGGAGGTGCCGTACGTGAGAATGTCAATATTGATGATCAGACGTGGGAAGAGAAATCCAGCTCAATGGAATTTGATCTCCCGGGGTTAACTGTTAATTTTTACAAATTCAAACCGGGTAAAAAAAAGAGTAAGAGCAGAGTGCAAAAAGCATAGGGGTATTTTTTAATTTAATTAGCCTGAAGGGCCAAAAGATTATAGTACAGGGTGAAGGGAATCAAATTAGCGACCATCCTCTCCTTTATATATCAGCGATATCAGCCTCACCTAACCATACCTCGTCAGTCGTTACTCAAAACTATTTCCGACCTTGTGCCCGCTTTACTCAAACCGGTTACAAATGCCTCACAAGTTTTTCTTAAGCATTATACTCCTCTTTTTCTTCTTAACTATAGGATCATCCCAAACGGCAGTGTTGCCGCCAGGCTTTGCCCAGTTGTTATTGGCCGATGAACTTGACCCTACCACCATGGCCCTTACCCCGGATGGCCGACTCTTCATTACAGAAAAAAAAGGTCGTATCCTGATTGTAGAAAATGGAAAATTACGCACTGACCCTTTTCTCACACTGGAAGTAGATAATTACAACGAACGAGGACTGAGCGGAATCGCTATCGATCCACACTTCGAACTCAATGGATATGTGTATGTCTATTACACTGTCAAAAATGAAAATCACAACCGCGTCAGTCGCTTCACAGCTGATGGTAACTACGTCGTGCCCGGCAGTGAAATGATTTTACTCGAAATAAATCAACTTAACGGAACGATTCATAATGCCGGCTCCATGATATTTGGTCTGGATGAAAAATTGTACATCTCTGTAGGTGATGGTGCGAATGCACCCCAGGCGCAAAGCTTTACGTCACTCCTCGGCAAAATACTGAGGATCAATTCAGATGGTACGATACCTGCGGACAATCCGTATTACAATACCGCAACCGGGAATAACCGCGCTATCTATTCACTGGGTTTTCGGAATTCCTTTTCAATGAGCGTGCAGCCAGGTACAGGAAAAATATTTGCCACCGAAGTAGGCAATTCCAACTGGGAAGAAGTGAATGATATCCTCTCGGGCACCAATTACGGATGGCCCATCATTGAAGGTCCAATTAACGGACAAACCCCTCCTGCCAATTATAAAGAACCTGTTTTTGCCTATAATCACAATGATGGATGCGCAGCAGTAGGCGCTACTTTTTATAATCCCACCACCCCTTTGTTTCCGGCCATTTATGCAGGCAAGTTTTTCTTCGCTGATTACTGTGAGGGATATATAAAATTTATGGATCCGAATGTGCCGGGTGTCGCGGCTGTTTTTGCTACAGAAATTAATCGACCCCTCAATTTACTTACATCGCCTGATGGCACGATGTATTATTTGGCACGCGCGGGTCTCGGTGGCGGATCAGAAGAAGATAATACAGCTTCTAATGATGGAACTCTTTGGCGTATCTTTTATTCAGGTTCTAACGCGCCATTCGTTTCAGTTAATCCACAATCCATCTTAATTTCTGTTGGAGAAGATGCGCACTTTTTCACAGCAGCATCCGGGCAACAACCCTTGTTTTATCAATGGCAAAAAAATGGCGTTGATCTCCCGGCGGCAGATTCAGCAATTCTTATCTTTCAAAATGCCCAGCTTGTTGATAGCGGCAGTCTCTTCCGGTGCATTATCACCAACTTCAATGGAGCGGATACCACCTTGCCGGCTGTGTTGCATGTAACAAACAATCAGCGACCAGAACCGGAAATCACATCACCTCCCGAAGGAAGTACGTATCGTGCCGGCGACGTCATACAATTCTCCGGTCATGCATCCGATCCGGAACAAGGTGCATTGAATGCGGCTTCGCTCCGTTGGAAAATTGATTTTCATCACAACGTGCATACTCATCCGGGATTAATTCCCACAAGCGGTATCACGGAAGGAACGTATACCATTCCGGCAACTGGCGAAACATCAGATGATGTTTGGTATCGGATTTATCTTACAGCTACGGATACTGTTGGTCTGTCTAAAACCGTTTTTCGCGACATCTTTCCTGTTACGTCCACATTCCAAATATTTACAATTCCGAACGGTTTACACGTCTATGTCGAAGCAGATTATCTTCAGTCACCAGTTACAGTTACCAGTGTAGTTGGACTCATACGTACGATTGAAGCTGTACCCTCTGTTGTAGTCGGGGATTCAATTTTCCTGTTCCGTAACTGGTCTGATGGTGAAAACTCTTTATCCCGTACTTTTTCTGTCACAGATGATCCACTGACATTTACAGCAGTTTATGAATCTTACCCTGTTGGAAAAGGTATTGGACTCAAAGGTCATTATTATGATAGTCCTGATTATGATCCGACATTCTATGAGCCGGCTGCATTTACAAGGATCGATTCTGTGATTGATTTCAACTGGGACCAGGGCTCCCCTTCAACTTCTCAACTGGGCGTTGATCACTGGTTGGTGCGTTGGGATGGATTTGTAGAACCTCTTTTCTCAGGCACCTATACATTTTATGTTAATGCGGATGATGGGACGCGCCTTTGGATCGGGTCGCAAAATATTGTTGATGTCTGGGAGCCGCAACCACCCACCGAATGGTCTGGTACGATCCATTTGGAGACGGGACTAAAATATCCTGTCTACCTTGAGTTTTTTGAAGAAGGAGGAGGCGCTCTTTGCCAGTTTTCCTGGAGCAGTGACCGGATCGGTAAAAGCATCGTCCCACGATCTCAACTTTTCCCTGAAGAACCTACTTCGATCGATCCTGTTGATCAGGAAAATTCTCCCTTAGTACTGTACCCTAATCCGGCACGAGATATTTTTTACCTGGAAACTCTTCAATCGGACATTGGCATAAAATCGTTTGAGATTCAAAATTCCCTTGGACAGGTGGTTTCGCAAGTTGAAAATCCAGCTATATTGGTCAAAATCAAGGTTGATATGCAACAATTCCCCCAGGGGATGTATTGGTTGAAATATGAATTGAATACAGGGAAAAGGGGGATATTGCAGTTGGTGAAAATGTAAGCTCTGGATATCCTCGAAAGGTCATTTTCGGTCCCTTAAGGCCTGTCGAAGGGAAGAAACAAGTACAAAGGATGTCTCACTGAATCACAATGCAGATCAATTCGAATTACGTTCCCGGAGCTTCGAGTCCGATCACCTTTCCACCTCCCTTTGACCAACCATATGGCAGGCCTTAGTTCTGAACTATTCAAACCCCCTATTCACAGTTAGTTAGACTATTTTTTACCTGCATAATGTATAATATCCTATATTTGCACTACTCGATCTATTGGAGTTCTAATTATTAGCCATTTTCTTAGTTGATAATCCGTCCTCTCTTGATGGAAAAAGTGTATTTCTTTATCAACTAATTTTTTTCTAATGAATATTTATGTTTCAAATTTGAGCTTCCAGGTATCAGATCATGACCTGCAAGAACTTTTCAGTTCGTATGGAACTGTTTCATCCGCTAAGGTCATCAATGACCATGCTTCAGGAAGATCTCGTGGTTTTGGCTTTGTTGAAATGCCAGACCGTGACGAAGCCTTAAAAGCAATGGATGAACTCAACAATTCTGTTTTTGATGGCAAAGAGATCAGTGTCAATGAGGCTAAGCCTAAGACCGATCGCCCACGCGGCAATGACAGTGGATACAACAGAGGTGGTGGTGACCGTGGAGGTTATCGCTCCGACAACCGTAACAAATCCTGGTAAGCAATAGGATATCGAAAAAAAATCCTCAGCCATATGGTTGGGGATTTTTTTTGCCTTAACCTTTGCGAAAATTAGACCTACAAGATTCTCAGGGAAAGCAACGTATTAGAAGCATCAACTACCACGGTTCCTGAGCTGTGGCACATGGTTGCGTGTAGCAAGTCGAAGGACTGACCACGGTTCCTGAGCTGTATCACATGGTTGCGTGCAGCAAGTCGAAGGACTGACCACTCACGGTTCACTACTCACCCAGGGCAACCCGAAGCTTGTCAATATCCAGTTTGCCTGCAAACGCTAACTCCTCTGCTTCTGAAGCAAATCCCCGTAGATTAATCGTTATCAATGTCTGGGATAGCGGAATCTGGATCTCTGTATTTCGGATCTGCTTGCTGCTGCCGGTATCCCCATAAAAATCACTCATCTCTGATTTCATGATCGCGCGACGCGTACCGACCCGGATACACTTATACCCCTGACCCGCCATCGAGGGATTATTCATATACATATTCATCGCTGCCAGCATTGGGCTATTAGCCAGGATCTGAACTTCGGCATCATTCTCTTTTTTGGATGGACGACGGTACGACTTGGAAATCGTCATGCCCACGCCGAGGATATTCATTCCTCCGCTGTTACTTGCATCATCAGATACTACGAGTCTATTGATTTCATTTGGCATGGACTCAGCTATCTGCAGACCCAACATGAGGTTGAGGTCATTGATGGCATCCTGCAGGCTCATTTTTTTCCTCCCCCCGGAGATGTTTGTTGACAACCTTCTTATCAGAATTAGGGCAAATAAAATCAAAGTATGATGTGCACTTTAACTCAATGCTTTCATGACCAACTGATCCCCGCATCGATGGCATGGCTTTGAGACAAGGTCACTCACCATCTTAATTTTGAAGTCTACTTTATTGACAAATGATTTTGTCCTAAAAAACCAATTTGAAACGGTTTGTGTCACAATTGTGTCACGAATAAGAAAAATCAAAAAATGAAATCTGGGCTAAAAGCCCCGTCCCTATTCAGTGACCCCGGCAGGGCTCGAACCTGCGACCCGATGATTAAGAGTCATAATTTATATCATTTTTCATATTAAACAATCCATTAATATTAAACTAATAGACCATTAGTTTACTTATGATTATTAAGCTATAAGGGTAAAACTGGCTTACTTCTTTCTATGATAATTTTATAATATATAATAGATTTGTGTCGGAGCTGTGTCGGAATCACCAAAAACCACTAGCCCTGATAACATGCAAGATAGATCAGCAACCACATCAATCTTTATTGACAAGTGGCACCCCAGAAAGGATGGCAAATGTGCAATTACCATTCGCGTCACGTACAACCGTCAAAAGCGGTATTACCCAACATACGTGGTCCGGAAAAATATCAATAAGTAACCAATCTAAAATCTATTTAAATTTGAACGCAACCCAAACGCTTGAACAATTACAACATCTGAGGCTTCAGGGCATGGCAGGCTTATATCAATCCCAACTGGAATTACCAGTACTTCAACAACTGGAAGCGCATGACCTGATCGCCCGCATGACCCAATCGGAGATGCTTAACAGGAGCAATGAGCGCATGACGTATTATCTGAAGTTGGCCAAACTACGACTGGCAGTTCATCCTGAAAATGTGGAATGCTCTGCCTCAAGGAACCTTACCAAACAGCAACTGGCGACCCTCTTGGAAGGTCACTACATACAGCACGCAGAACCTGTGCTGATCACACAGGTCCAACCGGTTGTGGAAAGAGTTATCTGGCTTGCGCATTACCGTATCAAGCCTGTATGCAGGGTCACAGAACACTCTACTTTAATATGAATAGGTTTATTGAAAAGGTAACGCTATTCAAACTGGACAGAACTTAGCTGAAGCAATTAAACCATTGGGAGCGCACGCCCTTGATCATCCTGGATGATTTTGTATTGCAGCCATTGGATCCACAGAACAGATTAGCACTGTTGCAGATTGTGGAAGATCGCTATGCCCGAAAGACCATTATTATTACCTCACAACTTCCTGTTGCTAAGCGGTATGAGTTTATAAACGAACCAACTCTGGCCGACGCCATTCTGGATCGTCTAACAGCAAAGGCACATCGTTTTGATCTCAAAGGAGATTCATTGCGAAAGAAAAACCAATCAGAAAAGAAATATCTTTATCCAATCAAATCCACTTGAAAGAAAAGGGGATGGTCAACAGACCGAAATACGGGGGTCAACACGACCGAAATACGCAATCAGCCTGGAGAAAGCATCAAACGATATGGACAACGATGGTCCATTGAAAATATGTTCAAGGATCTGAAGTCAAATGGATTTCAATTGAAATGTACGCACATTACCGCTCCAGACCGATTAAGTACACTAATGAGCCTATTGGCAATAGCTTATACATGGATGATTAGAATTGGCACCTGGGTTAAGAAAATAAAGCCCGAAATATTTAAAAAGAAAAAACATGGGCGCCCAGCGAAAAGTATATTTAGGGCTGGATTGGAGGAATTTGCAAATGCCATTTATACTTTAAACCTGACTAGGCTAAATATGCACTTCAAATTTTTGTCATGTACTTAGAATTTTGTCACTAACTTCTTCTATTATATTATATTTACCTTCAGAAGCAAGTAAATATAAAAGTATTTCGCCTGGATAAATGTATTTATTTTTTATTTCATCAAAAACGGCAAGCTGATTTCCGTATTCATCATCATCTTTATAACACCATAACATTTCCTTTTTTGAATGTACAATTACCTCTCCAATATAATACTCAAAGCCTTCCACATATTTATTTCCAATTTTTGCTAAAGGACTATTTAGTTTGGGTATTCCTTCATGAACTTCATTCAAAACAATATTTTTTAAATTGCTTAGACTTTGGATAGAAAAATCCCAAGGACCTATTTTAATATTCTTAATACTCATAACTATATTTAATGATTTTCCAATTATAGATTTAGCACTTACAGGATAATATTTAATAATTTGAATTAATATTTTATTTTTATTCCTTAAATCCTTATTAATATTTAAAATTTTAATATCTTTTTTAGATTGTAACTTTTGAAAATATGATATATCTACTTTTTTATTCTTATCATAAACAAATGCACCGAGTTCCTTAGCTAATTTAAATATTTCCTTATAAATATCAATGGGGGCTTTACTGTCTAAATTAATAAACAAATACCCCATCGTCTCTAAATAGGTACCCTCAAAGGTAAATTTTTCACCTTCAGGTTTATAATCGTAATAAAAATCCACCCTACTTCGAGATT
>JBBREG010000013.1:0-30598 GCA_038203125.1 Chitinophagales bacterium | reverse complement strand
ACCTCAACTTTCAGTTCATGTATGCCATGGTATTGATGCAATTGAACCGGACACGTGAAGGGGCCACGATCCTGCGAGAAATCAGAAAAGACCCAGGGCTGATTTATTATGCGGAAGCCGGCTACTACCTGGCATTATATGAGATCCGGCAGGGATCCTTTGAGACAGCAAAAAAATTATTGACAGAATATATAGATCATCCGGAGGCAACCCAAAAAGAAAGCGCGAAAAAGCTGCTGGCCGGAATCAAAGAGTAAGGAATAGTAAGGGGTAGTAATGGAGTATTGAATACTGATATATCATGATTGTGCATTGAGTTTCATTTGATAATTTTTCCGGTATGGAAAAGTGTAAAATTTTAGTTGTACTGATTTTTTTAGGGCCTATTCATACAATCACTTATGCCCAGGAGGCTTCTATCATATTTAATGATTCACTGAATTACTTTTTGGCGAGAAAAGATTTTGATGCTTTTATAAAAAAAGTATCGATCATAAGTGATACGGCTTACAAGCAAAAGGATTCGAAATATTTGATCCATTTGGGAAATAAACTTGACCAGGATTTTGGAGATCTCACAGCGGTACAAAAAAAACAGCTACGGATAAAAGCAACTCACCTAGCACAAAATATATTTAACCTAACCGGAAATTTAGATGAATCACTAGCTGTCTACCTTATTGCTCATGAGCAAGTAGACAATAAGCAAGTACTGGACTCTATTGCCTGGTATGTTGAAAACAGAATAGCGAATTTATATACCCGTAAGGGCGATTATGATAGGGCAGACTATTTTTCTCAATTACTGGAAACAAGTCTGATCCATTTTCAATTAACTGAATTGTTAACCAGGTTTTATACTAACCTGGGTAGAAATCTGATGTCACAGTTTAGACCCGAAGAAGCTATTGAAAGTTTTCACAAGGGTTATTATTTAGCGGATTCGATTCAATACACTAAAGGGGTATTTTCCAATGCATTAAACCTGGTAGAAGTTTATGTTGAACTCCCAGAATATTCCTTAGCATATCCGTTTCTAATCAAGGCAAGTGAAAGTCTGAAACACCTGGAATCTGATAAGAAATATCTGGAGATGAGATCAGAGCTTGAATTTCAAAATGCAAGATATTTAATTAGGGAACTAAAATATGGAGAAAGCATAGAAAGGTTTAAAAATTCAATACAAACTTTAAAGGAATTTCATATAAGTAGTAGCCGGCGAGAGTTTGCTAAAAGTTATGCTGCACTTGCAAATGCTTATTTGTTAACAGATTCTCTTGAAAAAGCTAAGGCTGCACTTGATCAAGGATTTCTGTGTTTGATCCCTGAATTTACAAATAGTAATGAATTGCCTGATGAAATTAATCTGTATCCTGAAAATAGTTTTATAGACCTTTTCCAGGTGCAAATACAATTTTATATAGCGCAATTTGAACAGACCGATGATATTCATTTTTTGCGGAATGCGATTTCTGCAACAAATTTGGCGTTACTGGTTAATGATTTAATTATTGAAACGATTTTATCTGATCCGTCAAAACTCACAGCAATTAGAAATAACAAAGATTTGGTTGGCCGTGGAATTGAACTTACATATAAACTATACGAGGCCAGTCCTGATACGGATATCTTGGAAATTGCAAGAACTTTTTTTAATCGTTCCAAATCTGTGTTATACAGAGAAAAGACTGTAAGAAGTTATATCATTGAATATTTATCACCTGAGGATAAACTAAAGTGGCATATATTTAATGATTCCATAATTATATTGTATCGAATAAAATTGGAAGCAACAGACAATGCGAATAAAATAAATGGACAAATTTTATTACTGCAGGACAGAATAGATCAGTTGCTCAGACCATATGAAAATAAAGTGTTACTCCAATTCAAAACTCCTGATACTTACATTGAGTATGTAGTGACAGAGGATACTATTTTTGTCCTGGCGGAAATTAACAGGCAAAAAGTATTTAAAAAAATTGGTCATCATACTATACTTGATGAGCTGTTGTACAGACTGAACAAGTATATTCTTGATAAGGGATATTCTCCTGAAGGAGACATTTTGAATGAACTCTATTCATTTCTTGTTTTGCCCATCACTTCAAAAATTCCGGAAAAGATCATTATAATACCAGACGAATCAATTGGGAATGTTCCTTTTGAAATATTAAAAGACTCCAGTGGACATTTCCTGATCGATCATGCCACAATTTCTTATGCGTTCGAATACAAGACGCTGGATATTCATTATGAATACCAGAAAGAGGCGAGTCCAATATTTTGCCTTGCTCCTCAGTATGACAAAAGAGAAATAAAAGTTGATGAGGAATCGAGAGGATCTGTTTACCACTTACCATTTGCAAAAATGGAAGTTGATTCTATACAGGCAGTATACTATGGTGAAGCCAATGTGTCACAATCAGGTGATAAAAACGAGTGGCAGGATAATGTAAGTCGTACGCGTATTTTCCATTTTGCGGGACATGCCATCATTAACAAGGATCAATCTTATCTCGCCCTAACAAGTGTCGATATCGAAAAGGACCAGTTGACTTCCAAGGAGATTGCATTATTAAAATTGTCGTTAGATCTCGTTGTACTAAGTGCATGCGAAACGGGGCGAGGCAATATTGAACATGGTGAAGGAGTACGTAGTCTTGGAAGGAGTTTTATGGAATCTGGTGCAAAAGCTACGATCATTTCATTATGGACTGTCAATGATAAAGCAACCTCTGATATTATGGTTCTTTTTTATAAATATTTACGTGAAGGAGTTGCAAAAGATCAAGCTTTACGACTATCAAAACTAGATTATATTCATAAGGCAACTAAGCGAAATGCTCATCCGTATTTTTGGGGTGCATTTATTCCAGCAGGTAATATGAATTCGTTATAAAAAAATATTAGAATGTCTTTTCCTCTTTTAATTTATAAAACACAAGTTATGAAAAATCAATTTTGTCTTTTATTCTGTTTATTCTACACGTTTAGTCATTTATATTCACAACCTGAAAAACAGTGGTTAATTTGGAATAGGTTAGGAAAGAATGGAATTAATACAAGTAATCAGAATGTATATCCTACCAGTCCTGCTATAAATTTGGGTTTTACTCTTAGTGGTGTTCGCCCCGCTGATTTTGCGCATGTACCAGGAGCAAGAAATGATTTGTTTATAATTTATACGGATGGTACAAATTTGAATTCTCGATATGTAACTCCAACGGGCCCTGGTTTCTTTTATACATCCTCCGATATAAATTCAGCCGGTGTAGCAGTTGTTATGAATCATTCTTTTAAAAAGCCTTCAGGGGCTGGGGTTGGATATTTATATTTAACAAATCGATACGAAGAAGATGACCTTCCGGCCAGTGTCAAGGCTGTATCATCTCAATTAAGCTCTGCTCCAAATACTTATATCTTACCTGCATCAACATCTCCTGCACTTTCTGCCAGTCATGAGGTTGTATATAACAAAGATATTACGCTGATCGTCGACCATCTCAGACTAAACCCTGACAATTCCAAAAGAGACACATTTGAATTGTTATTTGATGGGATTAGGAACAGAACAACGGGCATCATTACCGGAGGGCATGATTTCCTAGATCCTAGTAAAGTTTTTGGAACAAATTTGACATCCCTATCCGCAGTTTATCCCGGAATGCCTTCTCCCTCTGGAACGGCTGAAAGAATACTTTTTACATCTGCGAATAATTTTAGTTACATAAATCTTAAACCGAATAATAATATAACAGCTTATGGTCCCGATATATCAGATACCTTAGGCAAGCCTCGATATGATGCCCTATTTACAGTAACAAGAAATGGCGTTCCAATTGCTCAATTGCCAGAACCTATCAGAATAAGTCATGATCCTAACTTTCTTAGGGTAGAATCAATTTGCAGAACATCAGATGGGGGTTATTTAATTAAGTATCATCTCCAATTTGAAAACGTAAGTGAAACACTTACATCTACACTTTCAGCTGAAGTTGATTTTCCTTCTCAATTTGATCTCAGCTGTGTGCAGGCAATAAATTGGAGTGCAAAAGGAGCCCCCTGTCTTGGTGATGTTCATCCTCCGACATCTGTTCCTAGAAGATATACTTTTGATATTGAAGATAAACAACTTGCCAGATGCACCCCCACTGCACCTCATCAAGGCATAGGGTGGATAGAGTTTGTTGTCAAATTGAACCCGGGTATTGATCCGGCTAATTTAGCGACTAGTTTGCATTTGGATAATCCAACTGTATATTTTGATAGTAGACCATTTCCAATAGAAGAGTTTAGGGATTTGATTATTTGTGATTATAAAGGTTCAGAAATAAAGGATAGTAGCAAATTTTATCAGGATACTAATATATATAATGATGAGGGAGATAATAAAAACAAAAAGACCTTAAAGGAGGGGTCGGAAGTATCCAATGATTTTGAGGATTGGAAAATTCAGGATGTGCCCAAAGTGGAAGTTCGATGCTACAGGCCTATAGTTTCTGGAAATTGCAATTGCAAAACACGTACTGGTGTACCTATATGGCTATACGGAGTTTTAGCGCTGGTCGGAATTAGTTTACTTTACTTCCTACTTAAGAAAAAGAAAGTAACAGCCCATCCTTCAACGACTCCATAGTTTATTTTTATACAAAATTTAATGGCCAGTATTGCTTTTAGCAGTACTGGCCATTTTTATCTTAGACCTAATTAGGGATTTCAGAGACTTATGAATTCATTTAATATTTCAGAACAAGGTCAATGCACAAACAACACTGAATTCAAATTCCCCTTACCATCATCTTCGGCCACCGGGTTGGCAGGATCAGTATGCCAACCCCCATCAATGAGGAATTTATAATGATGTTTTCCTCCCGTGAGCGGAAGTGTAAGAGTCCATACTCCATTCATTAAAGTCATCTTATGCTTTCGTTCATTCCAATTCGTAAACGAACCCGTAAGGATGACACTTTTTGCATTGGGAAATCCTTCGAGCGTAAACGTGACAGACTTATTTACATGGAGCACAGAATTTAATGTGCCATGCTCATTCGTCACATTTTCCTTATTAGACGGATCATGGATCCATACGCCATCGGTAATGAATTTATACTCATACCTTCCAGGTGGGAGACCCGCACGCAACTGCCATCCCCCCGGCACTTTATTCATTTTAATAGCATGCTCATCCCATCCATTGAATGAACCTGCAAGTATTACTTCTTTCGCATCCGCATGACCTATCAGCGAGAAAAGTATCTCACCACCTTCATGTACACGTATGACAGATAGATCCATTTTATAAACATCCTGGAGAAAGTCATCGGTAAACTGCCGTGAACCGGGATCTTCATTTCCGGGTTGATTAATAAATTTTCCATTGATGATATACCGGAACTCCAACGGGAACGGTTGGTTAAATTCATCTACCCGTTTTCGTAATTCAAATAGGAATTCACTCTTCTTTGTCATCTTCCATCCTTTCTTACTCCAGTCATTAAACTGACCACTGATGGCGACATCATAAACATTCAGATCTGCAAAATCCACTTTGTCCGCATTCTTTCCCTTCGGAGCATTCGCATACTGGCGCACATCAAAAACAAAAACAATGTCATCTCCTTCGAAAAAGTACGGATTGGCTGCAGGCTGGCTAAGGCCATGTGACGGGAAGCATGCCCACCACAAGCAGACAAGCACCATATGCACTAACATTTTCAAAAACCTACTCATACCTACGATCTCACAAATCTGAAAAAATATAATTTCCGCTTTTGATAGTTGATCAATGTACGGCGACTGTTGAGGAATTCATAACCCAACACTCCTTCAACGGAGACACCGAACGAAGAGTTGATCTCATCCAGGCTTGTTAACAGTGTATTCATGTTTTTAGTCTCCTGATTCCCACACGTAGCCTGGTTGATCGTGCCTGCCAGGACTTCCACTTGATGTTTCCCCACACCGATCAGATTGACACGTTTGATAATGGTAAATTGACCCAATACTCTTTTAGAGATCCTCCGATCGATCAGATTCAGTTCTGCACCCGAATCCAGGATCATTTCAGTCCGCACACCATTGATGATGACGGGTACCACGATCAGATGTTTTTTCAGTTCAAAGCTGAGACTGTCATAAGGTCGTTCATAATATGCAATACTATCGAGTCGTGTACCACGCCGGTCCACCCGACTCAACACGATGAGCTTGTTCTGAAAATCAATAAATAATTCAAATTTTTCAAAAACATTATACCCCAGAATTCCGAGGATGCGTGTATTTTTTTTGACTTCAATATGATTGAGATCCACCACATGTGCCATGACATTTGTGATGAACAATTGATCCAGGTACAGGCTGTCGACCATCTTTTCTTTCACGGACACGGCGCCTGTATTGCCGACAGCCGTGATCATTTTTTCACGACCGGTAAACTGTATATAATCCTGGTTGAGTAATAATCTCTCTGAACCTGTATCGATAATAAAATTACCCGTGAACGTATCAATGCGAGCCTGCACGATCATAAGCCGCCCCACCAGTGTGAATGGAATATAGATGGTGTTGATATTAGTCACCATCGCATCCGGAAAAGAAACATCACAAGGGAATGACGTAGAAGTGGGTATGTCTGAATACGCGGAGGCTCGGCCCAGGCTGACCCACAGACACCATAGCATGACTACCATCATCCGCATCACAAGGGTTAAACTACTGATTCTCCTGAAAAGTATTTGAAAGAAAACAAATCTGGATTGCTAATAATTTTTGTGTTGTGTAATTAATTCCTGAACCCCGTCGCCAATGTATACATCAAAGCGAAACAGTTCAGGGACCAAGCCGAAAATCCCGGATCGAGTAGGCGTCGTTACATAAAAACCCAAATCATGAAAAAGTCAATTTCCATTTCACAATCAATTTTAACCATTGCGTGTGTACTCATCCTCTTCTCCTGCCAGAAAGAAGAACTTGTACTCGCCGAACTTACCGGTAAAGAGAATCACTTCCCGCATGATGTATCCAATGATAATCCACGGCCTGGTCCGGTCTCACCTCTCCTTTATGATAAGACAGTCAGTCAATGGACACAGGATTGGTGGAAGCATGTGATGAGCATTGATTGTTCCGAAAATCCATTGGTGCATTCATTACTCAAGACCGTCATCATACAGGAAGGTCCTGTAGTGTTTCTGATGGGTACTGATAATGGGTCAGCCCTTCGATTTGCCAACATCAGTCGTGATCAGTCGATCCTCGTGCCGATATTCAATACACTCCAAAAATATCCATGTGATGAGTCGGTAACAGCCATTGGATCAGAGCAATCCCTCGAACAATTCCTGAAAACACAAGCGAAACAATATATCAATCAGGTGACCAATATCAAAGTATCCCTGGATGATGCTCCAATCACGATCTCCAATGAAAATCGTGTGGCCACCGGACTGTTTCACATAAGTGGCAATGCCACACTGGTCAATTGTTTAGATGCATGTGCTTCTGAAAAAAATAAACCGGCAGTATCTGATGGGTATTGGCTCGTGATCCCACGCCTCGCACCCGGAAGACATGTACTCCGCGTGCATGCAGAAATTCTGCAGAACGGAACGATCGCAGATGTGCTGTACAACATCGCGGTGAATTGACAAATGTATCCCCAGTAGTGTAATTATAGCCGGGCACCATAAAGATGATGCCCGGTTTTTTTATGGTTGACCGTTATGCAACCCCCACTTCAATGGCAATCTCGCTGCCATCCATCCATTCTACTTTAGATCCACCTACAGCTGCATCATCCATGACATGAATCATATCAGCCAGTGTCTCTGTACGAATGTAGTCTCCAAAATCTGAAATAGCCTGTTCAATGCCTGACAACCGCTCAACTTTAATGTTGATCCGGTCAGTTACATTTAGTCCACTGGTCTTTCTCAGGTTCTGGATCCGATTTACCAATTCCCTGGCCATACCTTCTGTCACTAACTGATCATCCAGAGTCACATCGAGGGCAACTGTGATACCATCCTCAGATGCTACTTGCCATCCCGGAATATCTTCAGATGTGATTTCAATATCCTCGCGGGCAAGCACAAACTCCTGTCCTTCGATAAACATGGTGAGTGCACCACCTCCTTCAAACCGGTTGATTTCATCTTGTGGTAACCCTGCAATTAATTCTGCTGCCATCTTCATATTTTTCCCCAGCCGCTTACCTAATGTTTTAAAATTAGCCTTCGCTTTTTTGGATACGATATCTGTTGTATTGCTGATGAATTCAATGTCTTTGACATTAACCTCTGAAAGGATCAGATCCTTCACACTCTCCACATCATCCTTAAATTTTTCGTCAAGGATTGGTAACAGGATCCTTCGCAACGGCAACCGAACCCGCATTTTTTCTTTTTTACGAATCGACAATACCAGCGAACTGATATGCTGTGCATAGTCCATACGACGATCCAGCGCTTCATCCTTTAATTCGTGAGCAGCCTTAGGCATGTCAGAAAGATGTACACTTTCTTTACTTGCCGGATTGTGCTGATGTAGATTTCGGTACAGCCATTCACCAAAGAACGGTGCAACAGGAGATATAAGTTGGGACACTACAGTCAGGCATTCATACAAAGTGGCATAGGCGGCACGTTTATCATCTGATAATTCACCTTTCCAGAATCGCCTGCGATTGAGACGCACATACCAGTTGGATAAATGGTCATTGAGGAAAACTTCAATGCGTCTGCATGCAGTCGTGACATCAAAACCATCCATGTCCTCATGATATGCATCCACCAGGCTGTGTAGCTTTGATAAGATCCATCGGTCAATTTCCGGACGGTCAGCAGAAGGGATAGCAGGCGGCTCTTCACTCTTCCATTCATCCAGGTTGGCATAGAGGGCAAAAAAGGAGTATGTATTATATAGTGTGCTGAATAATTTGCGCGTCGTCTCTACAATACCCTCTTCATCAAACTTGAGATTGTCCCAAGGCTGCGCATTCGATAACATGTACCATCGGGTGGCATCGGCCCCATACTGCTGCAACGTCTTAAACGGATCTGCTGCATTGCCCAGGCGCTTTGACATCTTCTGACCATTCTTATCAAGCACCAGTCCATTGGAAACAACATTTTTAAATGCGACCGAATCAAAGATCATGACCGCTATAGCGTGCAAAGTAAAAAACCAGCCACGTGTCTGATCAACACCTTCTGCAATAAAATCAGCAGGATAATTCTGCGCAAATTTTTCTGTATTCTCAAATGGATAATGCCACTGCGCATATGGCATGGATCCGCTGTCAAACCATACATCGATCAGGTCCGTTTCACGCTTCATCTCTTTTCCAAATGGCGATACGAGAATAATATCATCAATGAATGGTCTATGCAGATCGGAAGGAGCCGTTTGATTCAGACCTAATTGTTGATTCGCTTTTTCAATTTCCTCTTTCAGTTGCCGGATGGAACCGATACATATTTCTTCAGATGCATCCAGTGTCCGCCAGATCGGCAGGGGAATGCCCCAAAATCGGCTGCGTGATAAATTCCAGTCCTGAAGATTTTCAAGCCAATGTCCGAATCGCTTTTCTCCTGTGTGTGCAGGTGTCCAGTTGATCGTCTTGTTGAGTTCGATCATCCTGTCGCGTTTTGCTGTGGATTTGATAAACCAGCTATCCATCGGATAGTACAATACAGGCTTATCAGTGCGCCAGCAATGGGGATAGTTGTGTTCATACTTCTGCACATTCAGTGCCTTACCTTCTGTCTTTAGCATGACAGCGATATCCACATCTACATTGACATAGTTCGGATCGTCCTTGTAGTCTTTGACATACCGGTTTGAAAAGGGACCAACATTTTCTTTAAATTTTCCCTGTTGATCCACAAGTGTCAATGTGCCAACGCCATTTGCCTTAGCAACACGCTGGTCATCCGCGCCAAAGGATGGCGCCGTATGTACGATCCCTGTGCCATCGGATGTAGTAACATGATCACCTGTAAGGACAAGATATGCATCTGTGCCACCCAACAACGGTTCAATCTCATTACCAAAATCAAGGATCGGTGTGTAACGAACACCTTTTAATGTATTGCCTTTAAAAGAATCAGATTGTGATAAAATAGGCGGTTGATTTTTTCCACCTAACCATGAAGACACAAGGGCTGTTGCTAAAACAACACTTACTGGTGCATCTGTGTATGGATTTTTTGTTTTGATTTTTACATAATCAATATCTGGTCCAGCGGATAATGCAGTATTAGAGGGAAGTGTCCATGGAGTAGTGGTCCATGCAACGATGCGCACATCTTCATCCACCTCATCGTATAAGAAGGCAGACTTTTCATTCCGTATTACTTCAAACATCGCCACGACAGTCGTATCCTTTACTTCTTTATATGCACCCGGCATGTTGAGTTCATGAGAACTCAAGCCAGTACCAGCTGCCGGTGAATATGGTTGTATGGTAAAGCCTTTGTACAACAACCCTTTTTCAAAGAGTTGCTGTAAGAGATACCATACCGACTCGATGTAATCATTTTCATATGTGATATACGGATTATCGAGGTCTACCCAATATCCCATCTTACGTGTGATATCATCCCACTCTGCTTTATATCGCATGACAGTGTCGCGACACCGTGTATTGTAATCTTCAATTGAAATCGTCTTACCTATATCATCTTTGGTGATGCCCAGTTCTTTTTCAACACTGAGTTCAATTGGCAGACCGTGTGTATCCCATCCACCTTTGCGTTCTACACGATATCCCTGCAGGGTTTTATATCGGCAAAACAAATCTTTGATCGTGCGGGACATCACGTGATGGATACCGGGCATACCATTGGCGCTCGGCGGTCCTTCATAGAAAACCCAACGTTTGTCTTCAGGGCGCTGGTCCACACTTTTTTGAAAGATGTCATGTTCTTCCCACCATGTCAGGATCTCCTGATCGATTGACGGAAGATTCATGCCTTTATATTCCGGATATATTTTCATGTCAGGTCATTAAAAAAGCCCCATCGGTAATCTGATGGAGCTTGTATATGGTCAGATTACAATGGATTGTCAGGTAATGATAATTATGTCAGCTACGTTATTCATCAGGTTGGCAAAGGTAGTAAAAAGATAATGGCCTGAAAAAAGGGGTTAAAACAATTTTGAATTTTGTGAGCGCCTTGGCTTCATCACGCCAGGGTTTTAGATTTTTGATTTTTGAATTGCCTGTTGTCTCGCCACGCCGAAACATGAGATTTTACCTCTCACGCTCTCACGGTTCTCACGCTCTCACGGTTCTCACGCTCTCCCCCGGACGCCGGAGATAACATACAATCATCCCAACAACACCGATCACAATAAGGAGGAACGCAATATATTCCGCCTGCGTAGCTTCCATGCCAAACACGGTGATATCCGGATTGGTGCGGATCCTTTCGATGAAAAAACGCTCAAAACCATTGAGGAATACGTAAAGGAAAAAAATTATTCCTGCAATACGAATGCGTTTGCGCAACGCCCAGAGGATACCAAAAATGATCAGTGAAAAGACTGTTTCATATAGCGGAGTGGGAAATACGCCTGCACTCAGATGCCGGCAATATTCGAACATACATCCCTCGATCTGGATACCATCATTAAGTACATTATTCGGATAATCGTATGACCATGCCCACTGCGGGAAGATCCACCATGACGGAGGTGCCGCTGTATTTACGATACCCCAGTCGCCATCCCCGGATAGCTGGCAACCGATTCGTCCCACTGCATATCCCATGATTAAAGCTGGGGCGACTGCGTCCATAACATGGATGGGCGTCATGCCTTTGCGTTTGATATAAAGGTATACCATAATGAACGCGAGGATTAATCCACCATAGATGGCTAATCCGCTGCCACTTAATAATTGATCAAGCGGATCTTTTATAAACGCTTTGATATTTTCTTCACTCTCAATGATCGAAAAAAGCCTTGCACCTACAAGACCTGCAATCGCGGCCATGATCGTGATGTCACCGATACGTTGGTGAGGCATGACCGTGACTTCACTGATGTAAGGTTTTGCAAGTTGTTTTTTCCGCTGATCCTGATATCGGAGATAGCCAAAAATGGCAGCCCCCACCAGGCCCCAAAGGAGTGTTCCTTTGGCCGAAAGTAATATGGAAGCAGGATCCGGTCTGAACTCTTCAAAGTGTTGAAAAATATACGGCAGTTTAAATCCGATGATAAATCCGAAAAGTGCGTTTTGAGCAATTTCCTGCCACGTCGCAGGGTAGCCTGTCTTAATTTTTTCGACAGACCCCGTCAGGAGTCCCTCTTTTTCTTTGCGGATGAGTTCAAGTCTCAGAAAATAGGCACTGATCAGGAAGGCCAGGATCAGTAATACACCAAAGGTTTTGAATACACTTAACCAATTGTCTGGGGCACTGCCAAATAAATCGTAAAAAAAGTAAGAGAGGTCAGGATACATGGCTTGTTATCTATGTCCCAATATGAGAATTAGAAACGAAAAAAAACTACTTTTGCATCGCAATCTCCCCCTTTTCACCTGTTTAACCAATGACTGTAACAAGAAAGTTAGCCTATATGGCTTTGGTTATCAGCATGTTGATTGCTGGTAACGGGATTGCTCAGACCCAATTTAATCCAAAGGTTGGATTCGAAACCTGGTCTATTGCCGATGAAATTGATCAGGGTGGCTCCAGCCATTCAGGCCAGACGATCGGATTTGATATGTTCATCATGAGCAACAGGTTTGCCTTTGTCCCTGGTTTTCATTATCATCGGATTTCGATTTTGAATAACGAGGATGGTCTCATTTTTGAAATTCCAAAACGCAACGGTGTCCATTATTTTTCAATACCGCTTACCGTGGGTATGCAGTTGTTAGATCTTAAAGTAATAGATGCTACCCTGATGGCTGGTGGTGAAATCAATTTTTTCTATAGCCTGGATTCTAATGATCTCTCTCTGGATGATGATAAACTACATGGTGTCTTCGGAGCGATTACGGGCGGCGTTCAGGCACAGATCATTTCTTTCGTTACCGTTGATCTGAAATATCATCACGCACTTCATCCGATCATTAAAACGCGTCCCGAATCCAAATTACGCGGATGGACGCTGGCTGCAGGTATTCGTTTTTAAAAAAATAAAAAAGCCTGAAGTTTTTTGCTTCAGGCCATTTTTGGGGTATCGGGTACAGGGATCTTAAAACAATCTTAGGTGCTCAGGTGTATTTTCTATAGTAAAGATGAATGTTAACTGGCCACAATCTCTTTTTGGTCCTGTGTAGTTAGCTTCATATCTGTATCGGGCAGCGATGTTTGTTGCCTGGCGAATCAGATCTTTATCCATGATAGTCGTTTTGTCTGCATTGTAAGCTACGTATTCAACCTTACCTTGTCTATTGATACACAGGTCGAGTACGATGCGGCCATTTACTTTCGCAATCCGGCCGATGTCTTCACGATAGATGATCTTACGTGTGATGATACCATCACCATCGAGTCCATCACCTGCACCACCATCACCCGCCATGGCACCACCATCTTTATCACCTTCCAGTGGGCTGCCTGCACCACCACCATCAGCGTGTGTTTCAGAGTCACTGCCATGTGCATTAGATTCACTGGCGACAACATCAGTTTCTGATTCTGCTGTGACATCACTTTCGATTTCACTTACTTCTTCAGCAACGGTTACTTCTTCGACAGGTTCAGATGTTTCTACAGGGATCGGAGCTTTTTCTGGTGCGTCAGTTGTAGGCTGTGGTTCTTCATTGTATACTGGACTTCTGGATTCAAGTCCTTCACTACCAGACATTGTAGTTTCTGGCATTTCGATAAATCCTAATTCAACCTGGTATTCTACAGGCTCATCTTTAGATGCCTGGTGAGCAAGTGGGAGCAGGCCAAGGAGCAGGAAAGCACCATGAATACCAAGACTCCATTCAAAACTTTTGTTGCGGGTTACATTCAGCGTTTTCATCATTCAGATATTTAGATCATTCCACATAAAGACGAACGATGGTGTGTTAAGGTGTATTTCCAATACATTAAAAAATACTTAAGAGGGAACTTCCGTTAAAGAAAAAAGCCGCACACGGATCAGGTGGCGGCTTTTTTCTTCCATTTTCATTCAGTTTACCTGACAAACTTGTATGCCTGGGCGGCATTCCCATTGCTTATCATTAGGATATAAAATCCGGGAGATAGATTTCCGGTTTCAATCAGGACATTGTTTTTACCAGCCGTCATGTGAAAATGATCCGTAGATAACAATTTACCAGACATGTCCATCACACTCATTGTCAACTCAGCGGTTGTGTAGGTTTCTATCGCAACGTTTAATGTTTCATGTACAGGAACAGGACTTAACAATACATCCTGTACCAGATCATCAAGTTCGTCCACACCAGTCATCAGTTCGCATAAATTTTCTTTTACGACCTGACCTCTGATTTCACCACCTGGATTGGCAGCAGTATGAACATTTACGTAGATGCTTCCATTTCTCAATCGGTTGACCAAAGCGGTATCAGTACCAAAGCCATAACCGGATAAAAATCCATCTGTAAAGAAAGCGGTGAGGTCTACGATGACACCTCCGTTTGTGCCAATTGGTGCCTGATGGAAATGTGCTGCAGTAAGAGGACCTGTGAGTCCATCTGTTCCTATGAAAATATCCAGATTAGAATGTAATCTGTCGATTGTGATCATACCAGAGCCAACAGCGGTTGGTGCATTGATACCACCAACTTCCTGTTCGGGACATAAATCAAATGCATATCCATCACGGGCTAATCTAAACATCTGGCCTCTGATCTCTCCACCCGGAAATGCTGGTGTGTGTGCATTAATATAGATGTCACCTGAAAGTAATGCAGAAACCACAGCTTCTGAAATGGCACCGGTAAAATGAATGTCATTATCATCAAGCGCGCCTGACAAATCCAAAACAACTCCTCCATTATTACCCAATGAGCCCATGTGAAAATGTGCAGCGCCTACAGTGCCTGAGAGACCATCACTGACCATCCATACTTCCACACTTGTCAAATCATTGGATACTGTCACAACTGCAAGGCCACTCCCTGCTGTGGTAGCAACAGGACTTTCCTGGAGTCCGGACAACCACCCATCGAAGCCCAACCCATTTTGATAATTTAGTTGACCTCTGATCTCCCCTCCGGGATGATCCGCTGTATGCACATTGACATAAAGCTGGCCTGTGAAGAGAGCTTGAAGATCCAGGGCTGTAAGATCTACTGTCCCTTGAATTGTGTTGCCTGTCAGTATTGGCATGAGATCAATAGCAACAGTTCCATTAACACCAACTGCTCCAATATGAAGATGTGCACCAGTGATATCGCCTGATAATTCTGTGAGTTGGACATTCACATCCAGGGTAGAAGTTCCAAATGTATAATGAACCACGCCGAGACCACGGGCATCTGTCGTGACTGCAGGAACTTCATTGGCACCACTCATATCAGCTACAAAAGATAGATCCTGTTCTAAAAAGATCTGACCGCGAATTTCTCCTCCCGGATGAGCAGCCGTATGAATGTTAATGTAATATGCACCTCCAAGCAATTTACCCATCTGGGCTGATGTAATATCCGTGATATCCATCTGGATCCGATTGCCGATTGGAGTAAGGGGAAATATTACCGGACCGTTAGCTCCTGTAATGCCATCATGGATATGAGCACCTGTAATAGGTCCTGACAAACCGGAGACGGTTACATTAACAGTTGCACGGGAGCGATCTTCATCTATATATACTGTGGCGATTCCAATTGCATCTGTTGTAACAGGGGGTACTTCATTATCACCATTCATTTCAGCAAGCAGAGTCAGATCGTTTCCAAACTTTGGATCGAATGGTTCAGTTGTGAATAAGTCGCGAAGGCGGATGACATTTCCTCTGATCTCGCCACCCGGAAATAGATCTGAATGCACATTGGCATATACTTCATTTTCTCTAAAAAGAAGAGAGGCATTAAATGTCGGCGTATCATTTTGGTCCCAGTATCCGTAAGCGCCACCTACAGCATTGAAACTGGGGGTGAGATCAAAGATGACACCACCATTTTCTCCGGGCTTGCCATTATGAAAATGCGAAGCAGTAAAATTGCCCTGCAGATTACTATATACAATCATGTAATGTGCATTGGACTGATCTCTGTCGATGGTAACAATTCCTGCACCGGTACCTGATGTTGTAACCGGGGGCACTTCCTGTCCGCCACTCATGTCAAACATATATGGTTCGCGTGCCAGCTTATACACCTGACCACGAATCTCACCACCCGGGTGAGCAGCGGTATGCAGATTAATATATACACCACCGGCAAGCATTGCATTTAATTGATCCACTGTGATCGGAGTTGTCCCCGAAATGGTATTCCCATTAATATCGTCTGTGAGATCAATAATGACACCACCATTTGCGCCTGCAACACCTGCATGAAAATGTGCGCCTGTGAGATCACCAGTCAGACTGTCGAAGACCACATAGTATTCAACTTGAGATAAATCCGGTGATACTGTGATCATCGCGACACCTCTTCCAACAGATCCCGATGATGGATTTTCCTGATCAGCATCGAGTATGGCATCAAATTGTAATCCATCCATCAGAAGTAGTTGTCCGCGGATTTCGCCTCCTGGATTATCAACCGTATGAACGTTGATATATAACTCTCCTGCTTTAAGTGCATCTACAAATCCTGCAGGATCCCAAACACCATCAATGACGTTACCAACCAAAAATGATCCCAAGTCAAAGATGACGCCACCATTAGCTCCTGCCGGAGCATTGTGAATGTGAGCACCTGTGACCGCACTTGACAAACCGCGGAATACCATATGGAATTTAACTTCGGTTTCTGCTTTGGATAGATTGGCAATAAAGAGACCCTCACCACCAGATGCAACAGCGGGTACTTCATTCGCACCACTTAATCGGGCAGCAAAACGATGATCTGTTTCCAAAATCACCTGTCCGCGAATTTCACCTCCGGGATTGGCGGCAGTATGGGCATTGAGATAATAGTCACCTTTCACAAACTTTCCAAACTGCTCACGGGACAAATTTCGGATGGTTCCTTTCACCCTGTTACCATTTAAGAATGGAGTCAGATTAAATATAACCGGTCCGTTTTCACCGACAGCCCCTTCATGAATGTGAATACCTGAAATAACGCCACTAAGACTGGACAGGCTCACATTAACATACATCGTAGATTTTTTTTCATCAAATGTGATGATGCCCAGCCCTTCTGCTGTCGTCGAAACAGCCGGAACTTCATTTGCACCATTCATCCTTGCTGTGAACATTAAACTCGAACTAAGATGATCAGCCCATGTGTTGCCCCAGACGCAGGAAAGGAGCAGGAGAAGAGGAAGTAATTTTCTATTCATTGTGTAAAAATTTTGAAGGTTTTAAAATATGGTAGCCGAAGCCGGATATAGGGAGAAGACGGAATCTGAATTATTCCAAAATACGGTTTGACAACCATAGGGGACGGATAGGATATCACGAATCCTGCCGAGTGGGAATAAATCCAAGCTAAACCGAACACACCCTAACCTGAGTCCAATACCATACAAACCAGGATGCAGTAATGTTCAGGAATTCATGATGGTTTCGATGGCATCTATTTCGATCGGGATTTCGGCCATCAGGTTGACGGGACCTTTTTTGCTAATGAGAATGTCGTTCTCAAGACGGATCCCCAATTTCTTTTCAGGTATATAAAGTCCGGGTTCACAAGTCAGCACCATACCGCTTTTTAGAGGTGCAGATCGATCCGAAAGATCATGCACATCATATCCCAGATGATGACTGATGCCGTGCATAAAATATTTTTTCCACAAGGGTGATTTCAAATCCTGCCTCCGTACTTCTTGTTTGCTGATCAGGCCCACGGTAATCAATTCACTTTCAATGAGCTTCCCTGCTTCTTTTTGAAGTTCTGCTAACGTGATGCCGGGCTGCATCAGCTTGGTGGTTTCCTGCAGTACACGAGAAACAGCGGTATAATATTTCTTTTGTTCTTTAGTAAACCGACCTGATGCCGGGATGGTCCTGCTCATGTCGGCATTCATGCAGGCATATTCAGCACCAAAATCCAGGAGGATCAGATCTGCTTTTCCGATACGCCTGTTATTTTCAATATAGTGCAGGATACAAGCAGCAGCACCTGATGCGACGATCGGTTGGAATGCATGACGGCATCCGTGTGCAGTCAATATATATGTAATGAGTGCTTCGATCTCATATTCCTTCATGCCGGATTTGACACCACGCAATACATGATCAAATGCCAGTGACGTCACATGAATAGCTTTTTTCAACAGTACGATCTCAGCTTCATGTTTTTTCATGAAGATCCTGCTGAGGAATGGCTGGATGGAATGATATGTGTGAAATGGAAAAACCGATCTTAGTTTTCCGGCCATGCGCTCATTTTGATTGAGCACTTCAGATGTTGATGGAATTTCCGGAACATTCAGATATATAGATTGGAAACGGTGGAAGAGTGGTGTCATGATCCGGTCCCACTCGTCGGTCGACTTCACCGTATCGATTCCGGATATTTTTTTCGCCCCCTTGCTGGTTAGTCGTTCACCATTCCAGATCGTATGATGCGGATCCGTGGGTAGGATAAAGATCATTTCACGCTCTGTTTTTTTCTTACTACCCGGAAAAAGTACGAGAATGGTGCCCGGCTGATTGATTCCTGTGAGGGCAAAAAGTGCTGAGTTCTGGCGAAATGGAAATACCTGGTCACCTGTGCGGGGCATTTCATCATTGGAATAAAACACAGCCAGCGAGTCAGATGATATCGCTTTCAAGATATCATGTCTGCGATCTGTGAAGAGTGATGCAGGTATCGGAGCATGGCGCATATGAAAAAATTCAAAGGTGATCCGTGATCAATATGGATCTTACGAAGATACCGTCCTGCGCAAAAAGTTTCTTACAGAAGTTCATTCACCTTCCTTAGATCAGCATCTGATACCGGACCGATCCATGTGTGTAATGTCCGAAGAGCGGAGGTGCGTACATCCTGATTAATATGTCTTGCTACAGCCACGAGCGCATAAAACATTACGCCCAGATCGTCTGTGTAGCCGATGATTGGGGCAATGTCGGGGATTGCATCCAGTGGGACGAAGAGATACACAAATCCTCCGAAGATGATTCGCTTCGCCCATGATGGTGTATCTTTTCTTTTCACCGCATGATACATGAGGAGAGATGCATACAGTAAAGGAGCGCCCAGTCTTTTTGTTTTTTTCCTGAGTAGAGATAAGATGCGTTGTGGATTCTGAAGTGGAGATTTCATAGGAAACGGGCTGGGCGATTCCCTGTCACAACATTGTGACATGCTCGGACGTTCATCATAGCAATTAAATTTTTTGGTCCACTTTTTGTATTTCAACAGATGAGAAGGCAAACTTGCCTAACGCGCGCGTGAGAATTTTTTTTGAAATATTTATAAAAAATTATATACATAATAAATCTAAAGTGTAACTTTGTCCCGGGTACATGAATAGACCTGCATCATATCATACACCGCATCGTCACTCAACGAACAAAAAATCCTATCGATACATCATCCATCCGCTTACGAGATGTGATCATTCGTATCTTCTAATTTCGCTAACTTAATCTCATTATTCATATGGCTAAATCAGCAAAGAAGGCAGCACCTAAGAAGGCTGCAAAGAAAGCAGCACCAAGGAAAGCTGCTAAGAAAGCGGCTTCTAAGAAGGCTGCTAAGAAAGCAGCACCTAAGAAGGCTGCAAAGAAAGCAGCACCAAGGAAAGCTGCTAAGAAAGCAGCACCAAGGAAAGCTGCTAAGAAAGCAGCACCTAAGAAGGCTGCTAAGAAGTCTGCTCGTAAAACTGTTGCTGCTTCAAAAGCATCACCAGCTAAAAAAGCTCCAGCAAAAAAGACTGCTAAGAAAGCTGCTAAGAAAGCTGCTCCTAAAAAAGCCGCTAAGAAAACAGCTAGAAAATCAGTTAAAGCTAAGCCATAAGCAGGCAACCCTACTGAAGCCGAAAGGCCACGGCGTATAAAGAATTTTTCTTTACACCCGAACGTACATCAAGAGAAGAATAGAGAGCGTCGATACCCTTCGACGCTCTTTTTATTGCGCTATACCATCATTGGAAACTGATCCAGTCTTTGTTTCGCTTCTTCAGCTTGCTGTGTTCCGATTAAAATTCGCTTACCATTTTTCTTCACCACCTGGATACCCATGTTGCCTGTAACATTATAAGCGCGCCCATTGCGGCCAAATCGAATTCCCCAACCTCCATATTCCTTAATCGGAGAATATTGTCTCACCTCCACTGAATCAATATCAGACCACGGAATGAGTTGATCCTTCCAGTGAAACGGAGTCATACGGTAATGAATACCTTCTTCATCAATTCTTGTTTGTAATTTAAGACTACCCAGCAGACTCAGTGTGAGAACCATTATGACAGCGGTCATCAGATATAAATACCAGGGCTGCGAGGTGATAATTAAAGGCAATAGTATCGCTACAGTTTCAAGTCCCATCAGAATCCATAACCATGTCTGGCTAAAAGGTTGAACCTCTTCGAAATCTTCGGGATCGTCAGATGGCAGATCCGGTTTTTCTGAAAGATCAAGTGGCGTAAAATTTTCCTGATACAAAGGATCATGTGACGAATGCGGTTCATTTTCAGATGAGGCCATACAGGTTTGTATTTAAGATTCTAATTTAGACATAATATGACCAATACAGATCCCCGAATTCACCGGCAGTTTGCCCGCATGACAACCCGCACAGAAAAAATATTTGATATCCTGAAGTCGGTAACAACAGAACAATATCATCTGCATACACGACCGGACCAGTGGACCATGCTCCAAATAGCCAATCATCTATACCTCAGTGAAAAGTCAGCACTGGCTTACCTGCGAAAAAAAATGTCCTACCCCGATACGATTCTTGTCTACTCTATTTCATCATGGAAAACTTATTACCTGGTTAAACTGATTCTCAACACACCGAAAAAGGTAAAAGCACCTCCACCCATCGATATGTGGACTCAGAATGAATTACTGGAACCTGATGCGCTGGAAATAAAATGGAATGAACTGCATCATGAGCTATCAGCTTATATGGAGAAACACTCTCCTCGTTTTGGAAGTCACCTGGTCTTTAATCATCCATTTGCGGGCCGTATGACCATGCGACAGATGCTGATGTTTTTTTGTGATCATATGGATCATCATATACGTCAGATGAAAGGTATACGTGAAAGCGTGAGAACCGTGAGAACGTGAGAACCGTGAGACGTGAGAACCGTGAGACGTGAGAGCGTGAGAGCGTGAGAGCGTGAGAGCGTGAATTGTGAGAGGGTGAACAAGTTAATCAACCTTTCTCCTCACCTCATCAGCAATCTTCCAGGCAAGGTCATTCATTTCTGCGCTGCCCATATTTACCAGTGTGACGACTACAAGATCTTCATCGGGGAATATGAGCAACATACTTGTGCCACCAATGGAACCACCCGAATGGCCATACCATCTGTGATCCTGCTCATCAATGCCGATGCGCAACCCGATCCCATAATTGGTCATCTCACCACCGGACACTTTTTGTGGTGTTGTAATTTCAGTAAGTGTTTCTTCATCTAAATATCCCGGGCTGGTCAATGCAAATCCAAAGCGGGCAAGGTCTTCAGCACTGCATAACAATCCACCACCAGACCATTTATTGCTGTTATCCACTTCCGGGGACTTCGTGTTTTTTCCATCATTCAATTCATAAAATTGAACCCGATTGAATTGTATAGAGTCGCGCTCATCACCTTTCAGGTCTCCAAGACGCAAAGGTTTGCGGACTTCTTCATGTAGGATAGACAGAATGGGTGTTCGCACAGCACCTTCCATCGCGGCACTTATTAATGTCCAGCCATAGGTAGTGTAATTATATTTCGTACCAGGCTGAAACAATAATGAGTCATAAATAAAAACGTCCATCGCATCACGCACCCTCGTATAGTGATCATTACTAAAAAACTCCTGCCTCTTATAATGACGGATGCCGGCCTGATGACCTCCAAGTTGACGCAACGTGATGTTCTGTTTATCGAAAGGAAGTGTAGGTATGTATGTTGAGATCGGTACATCAAGATCAAGCGTCTTTTTTTCTTTCATACGTCCTATGGCAGCAGCAGTGACTGTTTTTGAAATACTACCAATTCGAAACAGATGATCACCAGGTTGGACAGCTTGTTTTAATTCCAGGTCGGCATATCCATAACCCTGACTCCATTGCGCACGATCATGACGGATGATGGAAACGGCCAAGCCCGGAAATTGACCCTTTTGCAGATGAAACATACAAATGGAATCGATGCGGTGCCGTATCTGATCATTCAGATTGAGCGGTGAAAAAGATTTAGTAGTAGCGCAGGAGGAAAAAAAACAAGTCCAGAAACATGCTGCCAGGATACACCCGGGTAAGGTAGGAGTAGAGGGGAGTTTCATGAAGGACAATTGAGGGAATGAGCGAATATACCAACAGGTTTCTTTTTTCGGGATCTACCTGTTTTTTTTCGCAAATTAGACCTTCGTTATCAATCAACCTAAAACCAACTATGAATTCTTCGATCCGGTTTAAATTATCCCTGATGATGTTCCTTGAATTTTTCATCTGGGGGGCATGGTTTGTCACGATGGGCACGTACCTGGCAAAGGTTCTTTCCTCTGAAGGTTCCCAGATCGGGGCTGCTTATTCGACACAATCCTGGGGGGCAATCATTGCGCCATTCATTATCGGATTAATTGCAGACAGATATTTTGCGGCACAAAGGATCCTGGGTGTCCTGCACCTGATCGGTGCTGTCCTTTTATACATGGTCGCAACGGCAGATCAGTTTACCTCATTCTATCCATTTATTCTTGGATACATGATCATCTACATGCCTACACTCGCACTGGTCAATTCCGTTTCATTCCGTCAACTAAAAGATCCATCGAAAGAATTTGCCAGCATTCGTATATGGGGTACGGTTGGATGGATTATTGCGGGTTTGATTATTGGCTATGCCATGCATTGGGAGGAGAAGGGATTGTTGAAGAATACATTCTATATGGCATCAGCAGTGTCAGCTTTTTTGGGATTTTTTAGTTTTCTACTTCCGGATACGCCTCCAAAAGGAAATGCTGGTACCAAGCCGACCCTTAGTGAGATCCTTGGATTAGATGCACTGAAGCTTTTGAAGGATCCCGGGTTTCTTCGATTCTTTATTGCTTCGATTCTCATATGCATTCCACTTGCTTTTTATTATCAGAATACCAATATTTTCCTCAATGAATCAGGCATGAAAAATGCCGCAGGCAATATGACCTTCGGCCAGATATCGGAAGTTGGTTTCATGTTATTGCTGCCGCTTTTTCTCCGCCGATTTGGGTTGAAGACAACATTGCTCGTTGGAATGGCAGCGTGGGTGATCCGGTACTTACTATTTGCTTATGGTGATGCAGGTCAGGGTGTGTGGATGTTATTTTTAGGGATCCTGTTGCATGGTATCTCGTATGACTTCTTTTTTGTCTCCGGTCAGATCTATACGGATTTTAAAGCTGGCGAAAAAGTGAAAAGCTCCGCTCAGGGACTGATTACGCTGGCAACATATGGAGTTGGCATGCTGATCGGATTTTCGCTGGCTGGAAGTATTTATAATAAGTATACAGAAGTGGCAGGTACGCATAACTGGCAAATGATTTGGCTTATTCCGGCCGGGATTGCTTTTGTGGTGCTGCTTGGTTTTGCCCTGACATTTAAAAACCAGAAAATTACTTCCTCCTGATGTTGGGCTCCAAATTTCGCTTCCTCAGGGGTTGTTACCTTTGTGGCTGAAATCGAATCCATGCAGGACACATTTATCATCGATGGCCTTCGTAGCGCCATAGGTTCTTTTAAAGGAAGTCTTTCTCCAGTACGCACAGATGATCTGGCCGCACAGGTAATAACTGCCTTGCTGCAGAGGCATCCGGATGTAGACCCTTCCGCTATTGATGATGTGATCATGGGTTGTGCTAACCAGGCTGGTGAAGACAACCGCAATATTGCACGGATGGCCTTGTTATTGGCAGGGCTTCCTGTTACAGTGCCGGGTGAAACGGTCAATAGGTTATGCGCGTCAGGTATGTCAGCCGTCATTCATGCGCATCGGGCGGTTCAGTCAGGTGATGGAGATCTCTTCATAGCCGGTGGGGTTGAAAACATGACCCGAGGTCCGTGGGTGATTTCTAAATCCGATCAGCCCTTTGGCAGCAATATCGAGATGCATGATTCTTCGTTTGGATGGCGATTTATCAATCCACGTATGAAAGCTCTGTATGGTACTGATGCCATGGGGGAGACAGCGGAAAATTTGGCTGAGATGTATAAGATCTCAAGGGAAGATCAGGATCTTTTTGCATTTCACTCACAACAGAAAGCAACGGCTTCAGCAGATTTTCGAAATGGAGAAATCATGCCATTGTCAATCGCCAGGAAAAAACAGGATCCACTCATCTTTGATAAAGATGAGTTTATCAAAAGCCATACGACTACAGCAGGATTATCTGCACTCAAGCCTGCTTTTCGTGAAGGTGGCACTGTGACGGCTGGAAATAGCAGTGGCTTAAATGATGGCGCAGCAGCCCTATTAATCGCCTCTGATTTTAGTGTGCGCCAGCATCATCTCAAACCTATCGCACGGATTATTTCTTCCGCAGTTGTCGGTGTAGAACCTCGCATCATGGGTATTGGTCCCGTCGGTGCATCACATCGTGCACTGAAGAAAGCGGGTCTTTCTCTTGATGATATGGATGTGATTGAGATCAATGAAGCTTTTGCTGCTCAGGTACTCGCATGTACACGCGAGCTTGGTATCGATGACAATGATGCACGTCTGAATATACATGGTGGCGCTATAGCACTTGGTCATCCTCTGGGTATGACCGGCGCAAGACTTATTTATACCGCAGCACGTTCATTGCAGCATCTTAATAAGAAGTACGCATTGGTTACGATGTGTATTGGGGTGGGCCAGGGCTATGCTGTAGTCATCGAGAATGCTGCTTTTAAGTAGCATCAGATTCTCCTGTGTCACTGTAGGTTCTATGGAGACAGTGTTGAGAAGGTTGAGCATTCCTTTCTTCGAAAGCAATCGGTTTAGAAAGTTTAGAAAAAGCTGTTGATACGATTCGACAGTTACATACGTGTCACAGTCTCTAGTTCAAAAGCTGTAAGACAGATTAAACATCCACCCGTGCATATTTCGCATTCGCTTCAATGAAGGCACGACGAGGTGGCACTTCATCTCCCATGAGCATGCTGAAGTAACGGTCTGCTTCTGACGCATTGTCGATGTCGACCTTGCGAAAGACGCGGTTGTCAGGATTCATGGTTGTTTCCCACAGTTGTTCTGCGTTCATCTCACCCAGACCTTTATACCGTTGTGTTTTTACATTTCCTGCTTTTTCGCCTGCACTGTACGACTCAATTGCCTGCTGACGTTCTGCTTCGTTCCATGCGTATACAAACTGCGTGCCTTTTGACACTCTGTATAAAGGTGGAGCTGCAATAAACAGGTGACCATTTTCAATCAGTGGTTTCATGTACCTGTAGAAGAAGGTAAGGATCAGGGTTACAATGTGACTGCCATCGATGTCGGCGTCGCACATGATCACGATCTTATGATAGCGCAGGCGCTCTATATTCAGAATGCGTTCTCCATGTTTCTCTTCGATACTGACACCGAGAGCGGTAAACATGTTTTTGATTTCCTCATTGTCATAAATGCGGTGCTCAAGTGCTTTTTCTACGTTGAGGATTTTACCCCGCAATGGAAGGATGGCCTGGAAATTACGGTCACGACCTTGCTTGGCAGTCCCACCCGCACTATCTCCCTCTACCAGGTAGATCTCCGAAAGTTTTGGATCGCGTGACGTACAATCAGCCAGTTTGCCCGGCAAGCCTCCACCCGTCAGGATGTTTTTTCGTTGTACTAATTCGCGAGCTTTACGTGCGGCATCACGGGCTCTTGCAGCCAGGATTACTTTTTCAACGATACGTTTTGCGTCGGATGGATTTTCCTCCAGATAATGGCCCAAGGCTTCTCCAACAATTTGAGAAACAATACCCACTACTTCTGAATTACCGAGCTCACCTTTTGTCTGGCCTTTGAATTGAGGCTCTGGAACTTTTACAGAAATAATAGCTGTCAGACCTTCGCGATAATCTTCACCAGAGAGCTGCACTTTGGCTTTTGTAAAAAGACCACTATCGTCTCCATACTTTTTGAAGATGCGTGTTAGAGCACGCTTGAACCCTGCTTCATGCGTACCTCCGTCTTTCGTGGAGATATTATTAACAAAAGAAAATACATGCTCCTGGTAGCCCATATTGTATTGCATGGCGACCTCAACTTCTACATTATCTTCTTTACCCCGAACAAAAATTGGTTTTTCAATTAATGGAGTTCGGCTTTCATCTAAAAACAAAACAAACTCTCTCAGGCCGCCTTCTGAATAAAATTTTTCACTGCGTGGATTGCCATTGTCATCCAGCTCACGTTCATCGCGCAGGGAAAGATTTAAGCCACTATTCAAAAAAGATAATTCACGCAGGCGGTTGGCCAGCGTTTCATATTTGAAATCCAATGTTTCGAATATTTCAGGATCGGGCCAGAATGTAATAGTGGTACCTGTCTGATCGGAAACACCAATCTCCAACACCTCAGTCATAGGCTTTCCTCTTTCATATTCCTGGCTGAAGATTTTGCCTTCGCGTTTGATCTCTGCCCGCACTCGCTGACTTAATGCATTGACACAGGAGATACCTACCCCATGGAGACCACCGGATACTTTATAGGAGTCCTTGTCAAATTTTCCACCCGCGTGGAGCACCGTCATAACGACCTCGAGTGCTGATTTTTGCAGCTTTTCATGTATCCCCACCGGAATGCCCCGGCCGTTGTCTACAACTGTGAGGGAACCATCTTTATTAACTGTAACATCTATGTCGGTGCAATGACCAGCTAAATGTTCATCTATCGAGTTGTCTACCACCTCCCACACCAGGTGATGAAGACCTTTGTAATCGGTACTTCCGATGTACATTCCTGGACGTTTCCGTACCGCTTCTAAACCCTCAAGTGCCTGGATCTGGTCGGCACCATAACTTGTCTGTTGTTTGTTCATATTTATTCTAAAAAAGGAAGGTGCAAAAGTACACAAAAAGATCCTGCAAACCTAATGGGTAGCTATTATTATGGCATTGAAAATCAATAAGTTATGACAAATTTTAACTTCCCTATCAAGTGTCTGCCGAAAGTGTATTTTTAGACCATGAAAAAAGACCCGGATGATGGGAAAAATGGACTTCCGGAAAGCGTCCTGAACTGGTTAGAATCCAATCAATGGACGGAAGGTGCAAGCATATTTTGACCAACGTTAGAACCTGATAGCCACTTAATGAAAGTTGTATGAAAATATTTACCATCCATTTTATTTGGATTTTCTCGTTAGGGGTCTGCGCCGCACAACCTGACACAATAGTCCTAAAGAAGGAAATCGAAGCACTTCAGTCCCCTGAGGCAAGGAAAATATTTCTCGACAACCTTCTTCCCCTCGATCAATCATACCGGGGAGAAAATGTAAAGGTCAGCCAGGACATGGAAAACCTCGTTTCGATATCCTACTACCTAAATACATACGGCCTCCCGGATGAATCTACGTACGGTGATGCATATAAAATACTCCCACTTATTTTTGTTCATACCTCCTATGATGCCTTGAAGAAACTTGCTTTTCCTCTTGTGAACCTGCCTTTCCAGGAAAAGTATATTTCTGAAACCCAGTTGAGAACATACTATCTGAAACCACTCTATCAACGGAAATTTGAAGATGAAGGGAATAAGACCATGCCCCTGGATAAGTTATTCAATGAGCTGGATTTAAATACAACTGATCATATTTCCCTTCCCGTATTGATCAGTACGATCAATGACATCATTCGATTTAAAAAGGCGAGGAAAACAGAGGTATTAAAATTCAGGGCACCGTATCATGAAAAGGAGGTTAACGTAAATGGAAATAAAGTCATGATTGCAGTGAAGACGTCGCCTGCAGAGGTCTTCACCCTTGAAGACGGAAGCATATTCTTCCATAAGATCAGTGTAGACAGATCGTATGAGCCGCAGGAACTGATAGCGATCGGGGACAAAAAATTCAGGTTCAAAGACCGGAAGACATACAATTATCTGGAAATCGACGGGGAAGGGAGTCTGATCTACCGGAGTCAAAGTGAAGTAATTGATGTCTATAAAAAGGCTGAATAGGGTTTGATAACATCTGCTATTTTATATCCATTACTTTTGCCGTCCCATGAGTGACCTGGAACGGCTGATTGACTTATTTAGTCAGGATGCTGTCGTACAATCTATTCATCAGGCTCTGCGGGCGGATCAAGCACATCTACATGTGACAGGATTGGCCGGCAGCGGGAAAGCCTTTGTCCTGTCCGGACTGGTCCTGAACAGTTGTGGTCCCTGGCTCATCATCTCACCCGATAAAGAAGCCGCCGCCTATATCTATAATACGCTCAGCGATTTACTCCCGGAAGCAGAGATCCTCTTTATTCCTGACAGCTTCAAACGCCCTGGTCTTTATGAAGAAATGGTCCCAAGCCAGGTCATGGAACGCACCGAGGCAGTAAATAAGTTGTATCAAAATGGATTAGTAGGATACCTGCGTGCTTCTGTCATCGCTGTCACGTACCCTGAAGCCATGGTGGAATCAGTCATCTCACCGGCTTCCGTGGCAAAGCAACAGGTCCAGATTAAAAAGGGCGAAGATCTGGCGGTTGATGGTCTGTTATCCTTGCTGATCGATGTGGGATTTACACGCGTTGATTTTGTGTATGAACCCGGACAATTTTCGATACGAGGGGGGATCATTGATATTTTTTCTTTTGGAAACGAATGGCCATACCGTATCGAACTCTTTGATGACGAAGTAGAAAGCATCCGGAATTTTGATCCGCTCACACAATTGTCTCAGCGCAATCTTTCTCTCATCAACATCATCCCAAATGTACAGACGCACTTCAGCAGTGAAGAATACATTCCCTTGCTTGAAGCCCTGCCGGCTGAAACACATATCTGGATTCAGGAACCATTGATTCTGGTCGATAAATACCAGGACACATTCGAGCGTCTTGCTGCCATCAGTATTATCGATATTGATCCGGAACAAGCTGCATTGCAACGCATGATCCGTGAAAGACAATACACGCCTACCCATCAATTCCTCTCAGGCATCAACCGCCAGCGTTGGGTAAGTGAAGGTGATACACACGAATTTTTTAAGGCAAGCCAGACGATTGCATTTCAGATGAAGTCGCAGCGGAGCTTCAATAAAAATTTTCCACTTCTGATTGAAGATCTCAAAAAGCATACAGCAGAAGGCAGGACGAATTATCTGTTCATGTCCAATGCGAGACAGGTAGAACGGTTCTATGCCATCTTTGAAGATCTGGGTGCACGTGTGCAGTTTGTTCCCATTCTCAAATCCATTCATGAAGGATTTGTTGATCATCATGCAAAGGTGGTTTGTTATACGGATCACCAGATATTTGAACGTTTTCATTCCTATCATTTACGCAAAGGATTTACGAAAGACCAAGCCCTCAATGTCAGGTTGCTTCGGGAATTACAACCCGGCGATTATGTAACGCATATCGATCATGGTATTGGAAAGTATTCCGGTTTGGAAAAAATCAATATCGGTGGCCATATACAGGAATCCGTTCGATTATTTTATAAAAACAATGACATTCTCTATGTCAGCATTCATTCCTTACATAAGATCTCAAAATTTGTAGGCAAAGAAGGGACAGAACCTGTATTGAGTAAGCTCGGATCCGATGCGTGGGAAAATTTAAAACGAAAAACTAAATCCAAAGTCAAGGATATCGCCCGTGAGCTGATCAAACTTTATGCGGTCCGCAAAAATGCTCCCGGCTTTGCGTTTTCTCCTGATGGATATTTGCAGAATGAACTGGAAGCATCATTCATCTATGAGGATACACCGGATCAGTTGAAAGCAACGATGGATATCAAGGAGGACATGGAAAAGGCGCATCCGATGGATCGCCTGATCTGTGGTGATGTGGGATTTGGAAAAACTGAAGTCGCTATTCGTGCAGCCTTTAAAGCCATCGTGGATGGTAAGCAGGTGGCTGTCCTTGTGCCTACCACGATTCTTGCGTTGCAGCATAATCACAGTTTTAAAGATCGACTGGAAAGCCTGGGCGTGAGTGTGGATTATATCAATCGTTTCAGATCTGCAAAAGAAAAAAAGGAAATCATTCAACGGCTTAATGATGGAAAGCTGGATCTCGTCATAGGTACACATGCGATCCTCAACAAGGATCTGAAATTTAAAGACCTGGGATTATTGATTGTGGATGAGGAACAAAAATTTGGTGTGAGTGCAAAAGAAAAATTGCGCAAGCTGCAGGTGAATGTAGATACACTGACCCTGA
>JBBREG010000012.1:0-32027 GCA_038203125.1 Chitinophagales bacterium | reverse complement strand
CGGAGCGCATTTTATTGGCATACCGGTGGGGCATTTTCCCCTGGTATAGTGAAGACCAGCCTATCCTTTGGTGGTGGATTGCACCAAGGCTTATGTTGAAGCCTTCAGACGTAAAAATTTCCCATTCATCAAAAAGTGCATTGAAAAAGCCTGGCATTCGCGTGACCATGAATCAGGATTTCAAAAACGTGATGATGATGTGTGGCAAAATTCTCCGAAAAGGACAGGATGGGACCTGGATCATGCCCGAAATGATCGAAGCGTATGATACGCTTCATCAACAGGGATATGCGCATAGTGTTGAGGTGTATGATGACAGTGGTTTGATCGGTGGTTTATATGGCATCGGTCTTGGAAAAATTTTTTCTGGCGAAAGTATGTTTGCGCTAAAGCCCAATGCATCCAAGATTGCATTTATTCATCTCTGCCGCTTTCTTAAGAAGGAAGGATATTTACATATCGATTGTCAGCAGGATACGCCTCACCTACGCTCCCTGGGTGCCACCTTGATCGAGGAGGATGATTACCTCGATATTCTGCGTCGCAACCAACGCTTCATCGGGAATTACGAAGGATGAGTGTAGAGTGACGAGTTACAAGTGGCGAGTTACAAGTGGCGAGTTACAAGTGGCGAGTTACAAGTAGCGAGTTACAAGTGGCGAGTTACAAGTGGCGAGTTACAAGTAGCGAGTTACAAGTAGCGAGTTACAAGTAGCGAGTTACAAGTAGCGAGTTACAAGTAGCGAGTTACAAGTAGCGAGTTACAAGTAGCGAGTTACAAGTGGCGAGTTACAAGTAGCGAGTTACAAGTGAGGGATTAGAAGTTTTTGATGCTGGATAAAAGGATGCCAGATTCAAGACTCTTGACGTGATTACCCATATCGGAAAATTTGTAGCTCAGTGTCAAATTTTCACAACTCACAACTGTACTGACTACTGACTATTGACCACTGACCACTGACGCTTCACGCTTTTCCGAAATGATCAATAATCAACCCCGCTAATTCTTTTCCAACATTTTCCTGCGCTTCTGCAGTAGAACCCCCAATGTGCGGAGATAATGAAATTTTTGGATGTGATAGCAGATCTGCTCTCGGTGTGGGTTCGCCGACGAATACATCCAGGCCAACGCCGCCAATAACACCGGAGTTGAGTCCTTCAAGCAATATATCTTCATCAAAGACACCACCACGGGCAGTATTGACAAGGAGCACACCCTTTTTTAGGATCGATAATTCTTCTTTTCCGATTATAGGTTTATCGGATTTGGGAATATGGATGGTAATCATATCAGATTGACGAAGGACTGTTTCCATGTCAACTGTTTCAATGGGTATCTCAATCCGTTCAGCACCATGGATTTGCAACCTGAGCATTGCATTTTTTACAAAAGGGTCCGTTGCCATGACCTTCATGCCCATACCCAGCGCCATTTTCGCTACCTCCTGTCCAATCCGTCCGAAACCAATGATCCCAATCGTTTTGCCCAGGATCTCATTTCCTTCACTGGCTTGCTTTTTCAGTTTTCCAAAATCTGTTTGTCCTGAAGCCGGCATGCTTCGATTCGCCATGTGAAGATGCCTGCTGAGAGATAGCATATGCGCAATTACTAATTCGGCTACGGACCTGGACGAGGCGGCTGGTGTATTATAGACACCCAGACCTTTTTCTTTTGCATAGGCCACATCAATATTATCCATGCCCACACCACCACGACCGATCACTTTCAGATTGGGACAACTATCAATCAGGGCCTGTCGCACCAGCGTAGCACTACGGACGGTGATGACATCAAATGAGTTTAACTGTACTGCTAAATCTTCCGCTTTCAGATGATCAGTAATGACTTCGAAACCTGCCGCTTCCAGCATGGCTTTACCTGTTTCATCGATACCGTCATTGGCAAGTATCCGGATCCTGCTCATGATATTTGTTTTAAGGTGGCTGTAAAAAGAAGGCAAAGAAAATGAAATAATAACAATCCTTCCCAAGGCATCATCCCACCGGATCGCATGCTTATCTACCCGACTTTAAGGCTTCGATTTCTATATCCTTCTGTTTGATGACTTGTTTCAGCTCACGGATTTCCACTTTGGCATTGTCCAGTTCTTTCTGCAAATCCTCAATTTTATACGTTCCGGGATCATCATCTGAGGGGGTCGTGGCCGGCGTCTTTCCGATGATCTTGTAATAGGTTTTTTTTAGCTCCTGCATACCATCCTCTCCCCGGAAATAAGCGGCACCAAAATAGACAAGCGGAATAAAAATGATAAAGAAAAGAATAAAACGGGCGCACCCCGTTACCTTATGCTTAGGTCTCATGCAATCTGGTTTTGTTATGTCGTGGAAAATACGATCCTATTTCCATATACGAGATATCAATAGACGAAAGGATCGAAGACCGTGGATCAAAGACCAATCCCGTACCCCCCACACCTTGCAGTCAGCTAACGTTTTAGCATGCCGAATTGATTCAAAATTCAAAATTCAAAAATTAAAAATTCCCTTGCTCCTATGATATCCTCGACCAATCCTTTTTGTATTTATATTCCGTAGACAGGAACCGGGCCATCGGGATATGTTCCGTCAACCGTAATTCCGGGTCCCTTGTCAGTATATCTTCTGCAATACTTCGTGCCGTACGCAGGATCGCCTGGTCTTCTACAAGATTCGCTGCTTTAAATTCATACGCACCGCTTTGTTTCGTACCGGCTATGTCACCCGGCCCCCGCATCTTCAGATCAGCCTCTGCAATAAAAAATCCATCATTGCTCTTACAGATCACATCCAGCCGTTCACGTGCGGTTTTGGAAATTTTATAACTGGTCATCAGAATACAATAGGATTGATCCGCACCACGACCCACACGACCGCGTAACTGATGCAATTGTGCCAGACCAAATCGTTCTGCATTTTCAATGATCATAACACTCGCATTCGGAACATCCACGCCTACTTCTATCACAGTCGTTGATACCATGATCTGTGTAATGTTTTGCACAAATCGTTGCATCTCAAAATCTTTTTCATCTGCTTTCATTCGTCCATGCACCACGGAGATCTGGTACTGCGGTCGTGGAAATATTTCCAGCATTCGTTCATACCCATCCTGCAAGTTTTCAAGATCCAGTTTTTCAGATTCTTCGATCAGGGGAAAAATAACATAGACCTGTCTGCCCCTGGAAATTTCAGTTCGAACAAATTCATTAACCCGTCCGCGATGCGCTTCTGTTCGTTGTGTTGTAATGATGGGCTTCCGACCTGGTGGCATTTCATCCAGGATGGATATGTCAAGATCGCCATATACCGTAAGCGCCAATGTGCGTGGAATCGGTGTTGCCGTCATGACCAACACATGCGGCGGATGTGTGGGGGACTTGGACCACATCATCGCTCTTTGAGCTACACCAAAACGATGTTGTTCGTCTGTAATGGCAAGCCCCAGGTTTGCAAATTCAACATGTTCTTCAATCACAGCATGCGTTCCCAGCAAAAGTTTTATCGTACCATTTTTTAATTTTTGAAATAATTCCGTACGAGCACCACCTGTAACACTGCCGGATAAAAACGCCAATTCCATCCCCAGTCCTTCAACATATGCTGAAATAGATTTATAATGTTGCATCGCCAATACTTCTGTCGGCGCCATCAGGACAGATTGGTATCCATTATCCGCTGCAAGCAACATGCACATGAGCGCTACAATAGTTTTGCCACTACCCACATCTCCCTGGAGCAAACGATTCATTTGTCTTCCAGAACCCATATCCTTTCGGATTTCCCGCATCACTCTTTTTTGAGCTTCCGTCAATGAGAAGGGAAGATGATCTGTGAAAAATGTATTAAATAAAGTACCCACCTCACCAAATACAAATCCTTTAATCGTTGCTTCACGCCTGACTTTAGATCGCAGGAGTACCAACTGAAGGAAAAATAATTCTTCAAACTTTATTCTGTTCCGTGCACGATCCAGATCTTCTTTATTCGACGGAAGATGGATGTCTTTGAAGCTTTCAAACCTACTTTTAAAACGCAATTTGGAGATAATATTGACAGGCAAGTTTTCTATGATATCATATGTGTTGAGTTGACTCATGAGCTGTCTGATAATTTTTCGGCGGCCTTTACTATCCAGGCCGCGCAACATGAGTTTCTCCGTGCTGCTGTAGACAGGTTCCAATCCTGTCGCCACCATTTTTTCTTCGGTGACATCCTCCATCTCCGGATGTACCATATTGTACCGGCCTTTGTAATCCTGCAGTTTTCCATACAACAGGTAAGGTCGTTTTAACTGGATCCATTGTTCGATGTCTTTTGCCCGTTGAAACCAGATCACCTCAAGATCACCACTGGCATCCTCGAAGGTGGCCACCAGCCTCTTTTTATGACCTGCCCCTTCCATTCGTTTGTCTGTAAAAATTCCTTTGAGCTGGACCGGTTCAGTAAGGCTTTTGGCGAGGGAAATAGAAGACACCTGAGATTTATCGATGTAGCGAAAGGGTAGATCCCACAGCAGGTCGCCGATACGGTGGATGCCAAGTTCCTTGCGCAGTAATTCGCCGCGGGCGGGACCCACACCTTTCAGGTATTCAATGGGCTGGTCTAATAAACTGTCTTCGCGGCTCACAGTGTCTGCATCATGGAGAGGTGAAAGATACTTACTCTTCGCTTTCCCGTTTTAATAGCTGGCAGCGGTCAAAATGATTTTAATCTTACTTTTGGCTTTATCCCGTTATACACATTATGGAAACTAAGCGTCAAAAACAAATCAGTGAACTTCTCCGCAGGCAATTTAGTATGGTGCTGATGGAAGAAGGGTCGTATATTTTTGAACGGGCACTGGTGACGATTACACGTGTCATTGTATCACCGGATCTGCAAACCGCCAAAGTGTACCTGTCAATTTTCAATGCTGAGAATAAGATGGACGTGATGCGCAATATTGAGGAGAACAGCCATCGGTTGCGTCAGGCACTATCCAATAAGGTTGGCCAACAATTGCGACGCATGCCGGAGTTATTTTATTTTCTCGATGAATCCCTGGATGAATTTTTCCGGATGGATCAGATCCTGGCCAATCTCCGGGCTAATAAACAGATGGGCACTGAAGAAGAATAAAATCAAGGGTGAATTTTTTCCACACTTACACATTGAGCCAGATCAGATGGTACGATGATCTCCTCATCATTGACACGGATCGTTACAGGATTACCGGTTTGTTTGACTTCAAATGCCTCGTCAGGTCCTAATCCCAATTGCCAGAGCCTGTACGTAATGTCAGCACCGGGCTGACGTTGTGAGATAATGGCTTTGTCTGCTGTGACTAATCGGGATAAAGCGAGTACAGGTAAATTTTCTCGTGTGGGAATGGGAGAACCATGTGGATCGAGGGCTGGAAATCCTAATTGCCTGTCCACTGCATCCACCTCATCATCAGTGAGCACATGTTCAAGTCGTTCTGCTTCCGGATGTATCTGGGTGATATCCATACCCATTTCTTTGACCAGGTAACTTTCCCATAGTCTGTGGGCCCTGATAAGCGTATTCGCTTGTGTACGACCAAGATCTGTCAGACGGATAGTTCCTTCTTTTTCTCTTCGAATCATTTTTTGACTAACCATCAGTGACATCATCCGGTTGATTTTTGATTTGCTGACATTTAGCTTTTCACCTAAGTGCGTTGTGTCACTTGTTGCACCAAACGACATTTTGAAAACTTCCTTAAGGATGTCCTCATGTAATACTTTTCGCTGCTGCCGTGATTTGCGTACCCACTTGGCAATCACCCCATGTTCCGGAGAGAGTAGGGCAGCTAATAAATAAATCGCTGTTGCGGTGACTGCAATCGCCGGTCCGGGAGGCATTTCGTAAAGTATAGAAAGAAATAAACCCGCCAGGCTGCTCATAAATCCAATGATACTGGCTACGAGTAAAACTTTTCTCAACTTATTGGTGAGTAGGAGTGCCGTCGATGCTGGTGTGATTAGCATGGCGACCACAAGGATGACACCAACTGTTTGCATGGCAGCTACGACTGCAAAGGAGAGTAATAGCATTAGGTAATAATGCATGAGCTTCACCGGGATGCCCATCGTGGAGGCAATAGTAGGTTGAAACGTGGAAGCAAATAGATTTCTATAAAATAAAATGATACTCAGGACCACCATCATCATCACTACCCCGGTCATGATGAGATCTTCATTCGATACACCCAGCACATTTCCAAACAGAAAATCCTTCAGATCGAGATGTACACCTGTCCGTGAAATAGAGGAAATGCCAATTACCCCTATGGAAAACATGGCTGTAAATACGATTCCAATGGCAGCATCATTTTTTGTTCTCATATTCTGCTGGATCCAGGTGATGATCACTGCAGAAAGAAGTCCTGCCGCTACGGATCCAAAAAAGAAGCCAAGCGTGTTATACCCGAAAAATGCAAAAGCGACAACGACGCCCGGGAGAATGGCATGGGACAATGCATCACCGATAAGGGACATATTTCTCAATACAATAAAAGCACCCAGGATACCACAGGTGAGACCCACCATGGTAGAGGCCACTAGGGCCCGCAAAGCCCATGGTTCCTGTATGATTTGAAATAGATCCATTTAGCAAATATAATGATTTTAGTAAGCCAAAATAATAATTTAGATTAGTCTAAATTATTATTTTGAATCATTTCAGTCAGGACCCCCTCCTTAAGTGCGAAATCACAAAAGAAGAGTCTTTTCGGAAATGCCTCCAGAACTAAAAACCTGATTAGCAGGTAAGCCACCACGATATAATCCAGACGCTCATCCGGAATCTCAGGCATTTCTCTGCGTTCAGCCTTGCTCGCGTTAATCACCGTATCCATACGTTCCACAATCCCTGTAGGATCAAGTTCAGCCCAATGTAATCCTGAATTCTTTTTCGGTAAAGACTCCAATAATACCTCGAAAGAGCCACTCGCACCAATCATATAATATCTTCCCAGTGACGTAAGTATTTCGATCAACGGGCGAAGCTTCTTTTCTAAATGTGCATGTACTTTATGGATCTCGCCCGCACTGATGGGATCTGAATGATGAAAGGTTTCAAACAGGATGGCGACTCCGATCTTAAAACTCTCTTTATAGGCTTCCTCATCAGCCCGATAAAGTATAAATTCAACACTCCCACCACCGATATCTATGATAAGACCGTATTCATCCAGCGGAGGTAAAACGGATCTTATCCCCAGCAGGATAAAATGAGCTTCATCTTTTCCGGCTATGATATCAATTGGGATACCCGTAATGGCACTTAATTTTTGGGCAATAGCTTCTCCGTTTTCAGCTTCACGCAGGGCAGCCGTGCCAATGGCACGAGTCCTTTTTACTCCATGGACATCCAATAAATTTTTAAAACGAAGCATGGCATCCAGTGCACGTTGCTCAGCATTCGCATCGATTAGTTTAATGCCACCAGAGGCCAGTTTGACGTATTCACGTTCTTTATGAATTTCCTGCCAGGTACCCTTTTCACCAATCTCGCAAATAAGAAGATGAAATGTATTTGAACCCAGATCAATAACCGCTATACGGTCCCCGATCATTGTGTTTTTTGTTGGACTCTTGATATAAGTGTAGTGAAAAATTCAACACCTGACTCAGCCATGTTGTTGATGGCGACAGGTTGATTTTTTTCCATAAACACAAAGTAATTACACCCGGTGCCTAAGTAGATATCGGCTTCTTTATAGATGGAGCCACCTGACAAAAAACTAAGTCTGCCTGCAGGTTTACAGGAAGGATTCATGGTAGCGGGAGCGGGTGAAACATACAACACTGAGTTTTTGGCACTGGCTGCATCATCCTGGTTGACACTGATCGGCAGTTCATAAAAGATGATATCGACCTTGTCCGTCGCCGCATAGAGTGTTGTGAGATCCTGATTCGTTAGCGCAGGTAAGGCGGTTGGTGGTGCACTTTCCGTTTTTTCTTGCTGTACCTTTTCGTTCTTACATGAAGCAATAGGTAAAAGGGATGCAATTACTAACAGAAGCAGGGTTGGCTTAATCAGAGTCATCCTTAAAAGTAATATTCTAATCGTAACGTCAGGTAGTATGATGTTAGACGTTCATTCAACAGGTTATTTTTTTTCGGACTTAGTAATGGAATAATTTCACGTGTGTACCGTCCGGAAAAACCAAAATGGGAATTGATCTGATAGGCCACGCCCACCAGCCAGGACAGGTCATTCTGATTAAAATAAGGTACAAGGAGATCGTACGAAGATTCACTTGGATGAAAGTAATCTACAGTACGGGCACTGATCAGACGCCCATAGCTCAGACCTGCATGAGCTGAAACCTTATAATATTCACCTTCTTCCTGCCACCAGTCCCCAAGACTGACATAGACAGGCAGTTCAGCATAGTGAAGGAATATGTTGATGTTCGGATCATATTCCGGAGAAAAAATATCGGGTTTACTTCCCCGCTGAGTATATAAGAACTCAATATTCATCGCAAACCTGGATTCAAAATTGACCTTAGCCGTAATTCCACCCATTAAACCAACTTTGTCAAAACCAGCCAGCATATCACCATCAATCTGGCTTGCATTTAATCCCCCAACAATTCCCGCTGAAAAGCGTTGGGCTGTAAGGGGTAAGCCCAAAAAGAGGAGTAGGGCACAGATAGCCAGTACCCGGATACATATTTGAGGTTTTTTTAATTTCATTCTGTATACTTGTGGCTCATTCAGAGCCCGTCTCAGGCTATACATGGGTTCAGATTTATTCATTCGATATCGCATTCATGATCAAATATACCAAGCATAATCTCATCAGGCTTGAAGAGCTCTTCAAAGAACTCAGGATAACGATCCGGTATGAAAAAGGAAATTTCCAATCCGGATATTGTATAGTCTTCGGTAAAAATATTGTGATCGTCAATAAATTTTTTGACACCGAAGCACGCACCAACACCCTATTGGAAATCCTGGATAGTGAAAAAATAGATTATTCCGGTCTTTCCGAAGAAAGCCATCAATGGCACGAAAAACTGAAAGCATCGGTGCTCAAAGCAGTGTGAGCAGCCCTTTAGAGATCACACTCCTCGGCACAGGGACATCCCAGGGGATTCCGGTGATCGGATGTACCTGCAGGACCTGCCAGTCCACTGATCCGAAAGACAAACGCCTTCGAACAGCCGCCTTCGTGCAGGCCGGTGACCTCGGTCTTGCCATTGATCTTGGACCTGATTTTCGGCAGCAGATGCTGAACAATAAATTCTCCAATGTCCATGCGGTTTTATTGACCCATGAGCATAATGACCATATTTCAGGACTTGATGATATCCGGCCCATTAATTATATCTATGATCGGGAGATCCCCATTTATGGCTCCGCAAGGTCGTTGCTGGAAATCCGGAGACGGTTTATCTACGCATTTGACCATGAATACTTTTACCCGGGCAAACCCAGAGTTTCCGGCGTAGTCATTAATGATCAGCCTTTCACCATTGGACACTCCGAGATCATCCCGATCCCTGTTGACCACGGTGATCTGAGTATTTACGGTTTTCGGATTGGTAATTTGGGATACATTACCGATGCTAAAACGATTCCGGAGTCCAGCATGGATTTGCTCCAGGATCTGGATGTTCTTATCCTGAATTCATTGAGGGGTCGAACACACCCCACCCACCTCAATATTGAAGAAGCAATCACTCTTGTAGATATTCTGAAACCCAGGCAAACTTTTTTTACCCACATGAGCCATGAAATGGGGTTGCATCAAGAAGTCAATACAATTTTACCGGACCATATCCGGTTGGGATATGATGGACTGAGGGTGGTGGTGAATTAAGTCATCTACGCGACATTGTTCAAGCAAAGGCACGTATATCATCAATGGCTCTTCTACTTTAAGCATCCTAATACAAGATTGCTGTATCTTTAGTGAGATGACGTGGTAATGGTGTACAGGTAATGGTCAACATGAGAATGATAAGAAATTTTAGAAAAACAATCCGGCATGTATTAACAATACTGGCATTGTTGACTTTTTTCAATGCGGATGCCCAGTATACCGGACAGTCCAGCCTGTACATGCATGACAGGTATTCATTTAATCCCGCTTTTGGCGGCATGGAAAGTAGCCTGGCAGCAGGTCTTCAATACAGGACCCAATGGGCAGGTCTTCCCGGTAATCCGGAAACAAGGACCATTAATGCCCACATGCCTTTTTACCTGTGGCAGGGAGCGATTGGTTTCCAGCTTTTAAATGAATCGCTGGGTGCTGAAAGCCATACAGGATTTAGTCTTTCTTACAATTATATCTATGAAGCCACCTCTGGCCTATGGTCTTTTGGTGCCAGAGCCGGAATGATTCAGGCCAGACTTGATGGGACCAAACTAAAAGCTCCTGAGGGGTTTTATGAGGGTAGTATCATTGATCATCTTGACCCGAATCTACCGAATGGTGTTGTCAGCGGTACATCGCCTATGCTGGAAGCGGGATTTTATTTTGCTGGTGATTATTTTGAAGCAGGCCTTTCCATGACAGATTTTTATCCTTCGGGAATACGGCTTAGTGATGACATCCAATATAATCCAAAGACTGGTTTTCATTTTTTTGGAGAATATTTTATCGAATCCTTCGACCAGGTCTCCATTTATCCGGCAGTCTATATCAAATCCGACCTTGTTGAGACTCAGGCAGAAGTATCAGTCAGGGGAGAATGGGAAAATATCCTCACAGCAGGCCTTGGATACAGGGGATTTGGTAATATCAATCAGGATGCATTAATATTGATGGCAGGAGTCAGGCTCTCATCCAAATTTTACCTCCATTATGGGTATGATATAGGTTTGAGTAGTTTGCACACCTCACATCAGGGAACCCACGAATTAATGATACGCTATAATCTGGGAAAAATGATTGGTGCTGGCCTTCCGCCAAGGACCATTTATAATCCCCGGAATCTATAACATTGAAATACATTGGAAAAACGATTCCAATGGGTTGAACATCGTAAAATTTGATGTAACACATTCGTAATCTGACAATTACGAATCTACATTCGTCAAAATATTTTCTCCTCTGCCTGACGAATTTAAATTTTCTGAAAAGGATAATAATGTTAATTATTATCTCGTTACAGCCATTGTTGGCATAAATTATGTTGTCTTTGGAGTGGTGACAAAAAGATATTTGTTTGGATATCAAACGCAAAAAATTATCTTTACGCCTCTTTTTTGAGCTACCCAAATCAGCGAAACTTTTAATAAAAGGATGAGGAACATTTCAATCTCTACACTGGCCATTTTAAGTGTGGCCTTTCTGATCAGTTCATGCAGTTCTAAAGAGTCTGGACAACTCATAGGCGTATTGGACCGGCCCAAATATTCCGGGATCAACCCATATGGAATGGAATACATTCCGAGTGGGACCTTCCATATTGGACAGGCAGATCAGGATATCTTCAATAGTTACATGGAACGCCCATTACAGGTTTCGATTGTAGGGTTCTTCATGGATGATACGGAAATCACCAACAACGAGTATCGCCAGTTTGTCGCATACGTTCGTGACTCCATCGCCCATACGACCCTCGATCATTTTATCGAAGACGACCTGGGAAATCAAAAAATCGACTGGGAATATGAGATCGACTGGGCTGATGAAGCACTGGATGACATGTATTTCCAGGGTGATGATGTATTTGCCGGTACGAAAGAAGTAGATACCCGCGAACTCATCTATAAATATGAATGGAAAGACTGGAAAAAAGCAGCCAGCACATCCTTCAAAGGAAAAAGAACCGAAATCATCAATACGGAAGAAGTAAGTATCTATCCTGATACATTAGTTTGGATCCGTGACTTTGCATATTCGTACAATGAGCCATTTACACGTAATTATTTCTGGCACCCTGCCTTCGATGATTATCCTGTAGTAGGGGTTAACTGGAAAATGGCAAAAGCTTTCTCTGCATGGCGTACAAACCTTTGGAATACTTTCAAAGGTGAAGATGAACCAAACACAGAAGAATTCCGCCTTCCAACAGAGCACGAATGGGAATACGCTTCAAGAGGTGGCCATGACCTTGTCCCATTCCCCTGGGGTGCATATGGACTTCGTAATTCAAAAGGGTGTCTTCTGGCTAATTTTAAACCAGGTCGAGGAAACTATCCTGAAGATGGTGGTCATTACACTGTAAAAGCTGATGCCTACTTTCCGAACGATTATGGATTGTATAACATGTCCGGAAATGCCGCCGAGTGGACAGAAACTGCATTCTTCGAAAACGCACATTCCATCATACATGATAACAACCCTGATATCAAGTACGATGCGAAACCAGATGATCCTGCTGTATACAAAAGAAAGGTAATTCGTGGTGGATCCTGGAAAGATGTCTCCTACTATCTCCAGACTGGAACCCGTGCCTGGGAATATCAGGACACAACCAAATCATACATCGGGTTCCGTTGTGCACTTACATTCCTTGGCAGGGCCATCAACGACACAAACTAATTCACGATGGGGATATCCGAATGACCAAATCTGATATCCTGTTGTATCATATTGACCAGAAAGAATCTAAAACGAACCCCGGGCTCAGGGAGGATTCATTTTCATGACCCGGAATTACCTGATATCTGCAATCATTAATCATTTAACAACTAAAACATCTCAACAGGCATGAACAGCATAGTAAAATCTGCTTCATTCAAGTATTTGAAAAACTTCCTCATTGGTGCCGGTGCAGCCGTCGTAATGATTGGAGCTCTAGGCAAGATCCTTAGCACCACATGGGGTGATGCAATGATCACGATCGGTCTCTCCACTGAAGCCTTTATCTTCCTCATGTTAGGTCTTATCCCACCAGAGAAAGATTACTATTGGGAAAAACTTTATCCAGGATTGGAAAAGTATAACAGCAATATCACCCCACTTTCTGCAGGTGAATTGGACAAAGACCAACGTCCATTGAATGGTGCAAAAGTTGAAACTCAGTTGGGTGGGATGTTATCTGAATTACAAATCATGGCTAAGAGCATGAGTTCTCTGAAAGCTCTTCAGGAAGTAGACTTCTCGAAAGCCGGTGACCAGATCAAAACAATGGGTAATTTCTACGATCGTATGAATCAGGCGATGATCGAACTGAGCAACAGCGTAGAAGAATCAAAAGCTTACCGTGGCCACATTTCTGCACTCAATCAGAACCTCGTGGGAGTAAACCAAATGTACCAGGGTATCCTTACAGGTAAAGGACATATCGATTCGATGAATGCTGCCATGGCAGAACTCGGCAGCAGTGCTGAAGAAGCCAGAGGATACAATGACCAATTGACGACACTCAATAAGAACCTACGTTCATTGAACAGCGTCTATGGCAATGTATTGACAGCTATGACAGGAGGCTTAAAAGCCTAATGTTGAATATCTGATTTAGAGAACGAATCTATTTTTTAAAGAAAAACTATTAATTCGATATGTCAATTCCAAAGGAGCCCAGACAGATCATGATTAACATCATGTATCTCGTATTGACTGCCCTGCTTGCACTTAACGTTTCCGCCGAAATCTTCAACGCTTTCAAAGTAGTTGATAAGAGTATGGTAAAAAGTAACAGTTCTATTGACGAAGCAAATTCAAAATTGCCCGAAGCAATAAAGGCTGGTGCCAAGAAACGGGAATCACTCGCAGTATATGCCGAAAGAGTAGATCCTTTACGTGCAACTTCAAAAGAACTGGATGGATACATCCAGGCGCTTATTGATACTATGATTACTGCTTCAGGTGGCTATCTGACGGATCCTGAGACAGGCCAAATCACCGACAAACTCAAAGGAGAAAAAGATAAAACCATTACCACTCGAGTTTTAGTTGATAAACCTGCAGGAGAAAATTTGAAAGCAAAAATCCTGGAATACCAGAAAAAATACCTGGCATTTCTTGATCCTGAAGATGTTGCCTCCTATGGTGACGACGTTGCCCTGATCGTTGATGATGAAACCTGGAAGAAGAAGAAGAAGAAATCATGGTCTGAAATGAATTTCAACCATATGCCGCTTCAGGCAGCACTTCCGATCCTTCGTAAATTCCAGAATGATAACAAGAACTCTGAAGCTACTATCCTTAACTACCTTGCTAATAAAGTAGGTACAACGACAGACGTGGTTCTTGATAAGTTTACTGTCGTATCAGCTGCGAATAAATCTTATGTCATCAAAGGTGATACATATGAAGCTGATATTTTCCTGAGTGCCTTCGCAGGCGCGGATAGCAAGACAGGTATTTCTATTACAGTAGACGGCAGGTCACTTCCTGTGGATGCAGAAGGTGTTGCGAAATACACTGCCTCAGCTAGTTCAGTAGGTATAAAAAAATACTCTGCTAACATTAACGTACTAAATCCGGTTACAAACGAAACGCAGAGTTTTAAAAAGGAATTTGAATACGAAGTCGGAGAACGATCCGTATCTGTATCTGCTACCAAGATGAATGTGTTTTACATGGGCGTACCTAACCCTGTAGAAGTCTCTGCTGCAGGTGTACCCAGTGCACAGGTAAATGTTAGTATGTCAGGTTCAGGAGGTGGAAGTATCTCACGCAATGGTGATGGTACATTTACCGTTAATGTTACGAACCCGACGAAACAGGGAGAATTTGCTAATATCAATGTATCAGCTCCAGGACTTACAGCCTCAAAACAATTCCGCGTTAAAAGAATTCCGGATCCTGTGGCTAAACTGTCAAGTTCAAGAGGTGGTGTGATGGGAGCAGGTGAGTTTAAAGCCCAGCGTGGTTTGAATGCAGTTCTTGAAAACTTTGACTTTGATGCAAAATGCGAGATTATGGGATACCAAATGGTACGTGTTCCAAGACGCCAGGATCCTCAACTTGCAGCGAATCGCGCAGGTGGTTTTGGCGGTGAAGCAAGAAGTCTGGTTGATCAGGCAAAAGCTGGGGATACCTATTATTTTGAAGATGTCAAGGCAAAATGTCCGGGTGACGGATCGGGTCGAGAGATCAATCAGCTTGTATTTAAAATAAATTAATACCGCATCATGAAATTATCTTTTTTTCTGGTTGGTTTATTCCTCGCATGCTTTCCCGCCATTACGTGGGCGCAGACAGCTGAAGAAACTATCATCACAGAGTCAAGTGATCCTGTAGAGGATACCTATTTGAATGACGTCGTACGTCGTACGATGATATTTGAAAACAGGGTACTCCCTTATGAGCCTGTTCGGGAAGCTGATATCCCATGGGAAAGACGTTTGTGGCGTGTAATTGATGTTCGGGAAAAAATTAATCTTCCATTTACCTATCCAGTTCAGCCATTCTTTACGATCCTGTCAGATGCAGCGCAGTCCGGCGAGATCAAAGTATTTAGGGATGAAGACTTTAAAGAGATGATGTCTCCGGATGATGTTGTAGGTGTACTCAATTCGATCGACACAGTTTTGATCTTTAATCCTGACACGTATGAAGATGAAGTCAAGATCGTCAACAATCCGACGAATCCCGAGGACATCAAAAAATTCAGGATCAAAGAAATATGGTATTTCGATAAGGAAAGCTCAAGGATGCAGGTTCGCATTTTAGGTATAGCTCCTATCAAAGATACATATGACGAAACTACAGGTGAGTTCAAATATGCTATACCTCAATTTTGGGTTTACTATCCAGAAGCTCGTGAAGCATTATCACGTTACACTGTATTTAATGAAGCAAATGATGCTGCTCCCGGTACGTGGTATGACCTTTTCGAGCAAAGAAGATTTGCTTCCTACATCTACAAACAATCAAATGTTTTAGATTACAGGCTTGATGACTACTATACAGAAGAAGGTTCAGGTGTTGAGCGTCTGATGGAGTCAGACAGAATTAAAGCTGAACTCTTCAACTGGGAACATGATTTGTGGTCGTATTAAGAATAATGTCAAATTAAAATATCAAAGCCCTTGCGACAAAGTTGTAAGGGTTTTTTTTGGTTACGCTTGCTCGATTAAACGGTCCCTGACCTTGCCGCAGGGGAGGGAAGCGCACACTCTCGCCATTTAGTTTGCCATTGTCGCCGCGGAGCTTTAGCTCCAGTGACAATGGCAAATGTGCGAGGTATTTTCTTTTTTTTATTCCCTTCGACAGGCTCAGGGACCGCATTGTTTTAGTTGATCTCCTGAGGATTTATGGATGAATTTAAGCTACCGTCCGCCGTTTTAGGATCGTTGCCTATTTTTGCATCCTTGTGACTGAACTCCCGACAAACGCTTATGATAAAACATACCACATGGATAAATCCATTTTCATCGTTATCAAGCTATATGAAGGCAATTAGCTACTTGTGGATACCGGTTTTCTTATTCGTTTTACTGACGTCTTGCTACAAAGAGAAATTCACGACCGAACAAGGAGACAGGTTGGCTTTTTCAACAGATACGCTCAGTTTTGACACGGTGTTGACCAGTATTAGCACTGTCACCCGATATTTTAAAGTGTATAATCCTCATAATCTATCCATCAATATCGATGAGGTCTCTCTTACGGGACCCCAGTCTGAATTTTTTACACTCAATGTAGACGGTATGACTGGAGACATCATACGGGACGTGACCATTCGACCCAATGACAGCATCTATGTATTTGCCGAAGCTATAATCGATCCGGACCTACCTTTATCCATAAGTCCCTTCGTACTTGAGACCGATGTCGTTTTTAAATCGAATGGGAATGAAGAAAAAGTCCTGATCGTTGCGTGGGGTCAAAATGCGAATTATATACCTGGCCCGCATACACCCAATCGTATATCCTTATTGACGTGTGATCTGGGTGAAGAAACATGGGATGATCCCAGACCATATGTACTGTATGGAACATTGCTAATTGATTCGTGCACGCTGATCCTTCCGGCAGGTACACGATTATATGTGCATGGTGGGATCGCAAATAATGTGCTGGGTATTTATAATGAAGGTCTTATTTACACCTTACCTCACGGACGCATTCGCACAGAAGGTACGCTGGAAGATCCGGTGATCATTCGTGATGATCGGATAGAGCCTGATCATGAAGGCGAGTGGGCCGGGATTCGTCTGGGTCCTGACAGCGGCCCGCATTCGTTTACGCACACACATCTCACAAGTGGAATTGTCGGCATAGCTGCGGATAGTGCAAGCACGGTTGATATAAGTTATAGTACCATTGCTTTCACGGGTGGCCCGGGTTTCTTTGCACGGCATGCGAATGCTACGATTACGAATTCCCTTTTTTACGAAAATGGTGCACAGGCAGTTGCCCTTACTTTCGGCGGTAATTATTCAATAGACTATTGTACCATGGCCAATTTTGGAAATGATCGTGAGGCCGTATTGATGAATAACTTTTTTTGTTCTGATGCTTTATGTTCAGAAGGAGCTATCCTAAATAAACTCACCAGTAGTATTCGTAACACGATTATGGTAGGTTCATCAACAGATGAAATATGGATTGTGGATGGTTCAGAACCTCAGTCAGGATTATTAGACATCCAAATGAATAATAATATCGTGGTCGTTGACGAACTACTTCTCGCTGAAAACTTTCCACAATTTTTTGAGATGCTATGCCTGGACTGTTTTGAATATAATTTTAACGATACGTTATTCGTCGATATGGATAAATATGATTTTCATCTGGATACATCATCCATTGCAGAGATGAAAGCACTTCCAATTCCTGGCATCACAGATGACAAGGATCGGAAATTCAGGGATGCCGTACGGCCCGATATCGGGTGTTATGAATTTCAATAAAAGTTATGAATTTCTATACATAAAATCACACATCAGCAGGGACATGCGTGTTAATACTTCGTTTATCAACACGCAATAACACCATAAATCCCAGTGCAAAAAATACGGCAAGGATCAGGACACTGATGCGCATACTGTCGGTCAGCGAATTGACAAGACCAAAAATAAATGTCCCTGAGACAATGGCAAGTTTGGAAAGGATATCATAAAAACTAAAGAAGGATGTCAGGTCTTCAGTTCGGTTTTCCAGCAATTTCGCATATGTCGATCTGGATAAGGATTGAATGCCCCCAAGTACAATTCCCACGCACGCAGCAATTGTAAAAAAATGCCACTTCTCCGTAGTGAGATATGCACCCACACAAATCAGCATCCAGATGATGAGTTGTATCAGGAGACTAAATTTATTGCCATTCCGTTTTGATACGCCGGCAAAAAATAATGCTCCTGGTACTGCCACTAATTGCAGTAATAATATCGTGATGATCAATTCAGCATCTTTAAATCCTAATTCCTGCGAAGCAAATAAGGAAGCAAGGTAGATGACTGTATGTACGCCTGCGATATAGAAAAAATAGGAGAGCAGGTACCGCTTAATGTTCTTATCCACTTTAATTTTATCGTATACCATGGAAAGTTCTTTCCATCCGCGTCGGAATAAATTTTCTTCTCGCTTGATCGGATGGTCTTTGGGTAAACGGTTAAATGTGATTTGCGCAAAACCCAGCCACCATAAACCTACCAGTACAAAAGAGATTCTGGAAGGGAGCGTCGAACTGCTGATCCCAAACAATTCAGGTTTTTGGATCATCGCCAGACAAAATATGAGCAACAATACACTGCCTATATACCCATAGGCATATCCACGTGCACTTACCCTGTCATATTGATCTTCACTGGCGATCACAGGCAGATACGAGTCATAAAATACCAAACCTCCTGCCGCGCCAATCGTACCGACTATGAAAGCTGCCGTACCCAGCCATTGCGTTTCAGGTGAGTGAAAGAAGAACAATGAAATGCATCCGATCACACCGGTGATCGTGAATCCTTTCAGGAAAAACATTCTTCTTCCGCTATAATCCGCAATGCCGGATAACAACGGCGACAAAAAAGCGATCAGGATGTAGGCTGCTGAAACAGAAAAAGAATATAACGCTGAATTGGAAATCGTGCTGCCAAAGAATTGGATATTGGGTGAGGCAACATTTGAAAAATATATTGGAAAAATGGCGGTAGAAATTACGAGGTAGTATGCGGAATTGGCCCAGTCAAAATAGGCCCATCCGTTGATCACACGTTTGTCATTGAGTTGCATAAAGTGAAGGTATCATTTTATGATCATGGGGGTAAGCGGGCTGTGTCATACAACCTCAACGTATGTTTGGTGTTCTCTTTCGGATGTTTTCCTATCTTCCTGACATATGCGTATTCTGATTCTGAGCCGTAGCCCAATCCTGTATTCCACTCATAGTATTGTCATGGCAGCCCGAAGACGTGGCCATGCAGTTCGGGTGGTAGACCACATGCAATGTGATCTTACCATTCTCAACGGCCGGCTGGGTGTCAGATACCAGGGTGAATTTTTAGGACAACCGGATGCTGTCATTCCTCGAATAGGTTCTTCAGTGACCACGTATGGAGCTGCAGTGGTGCGCCAGTTTGAGATGATGCAGGTGTATTGCGTTGTGACCACCGATGCATTACTGCGTGCACGTGATAAACGGACAGCTGCGCAATATCTCGCTGCTCATGGACTGCCGGTGCCGGATAGTGTTTTCACGGCGATACCTGAAAATGTGGAATCCATGCTTCGCCTGTTAGGAGATCAATACCCCGTTGTCATCAAGACACTAAATAGTACACAGGGCCAGGGTGTCATTCTGGGTGAATCTTTTGCATCAGCTCAATCCATCGCGGAAGCATTTATCCGATTGCGTGAAGAAATCCTTTTGCAACGATTTGTCGAGGAAGCCAAAGGAAAAGATATCCGTGTATTTATCGTGGGAGGTGAAGTGGTTGCTACTATGGAACGAAGCGCTCAAAACGGTGAATTCAGATCCAATCTGCATAGGGGAGCGTCAAGTCAGAAAGTAAAGATTAGTGCCGAAGAAGAAGAAATCGCTTTGAAAGCAGCGCGCCTGATGGGGCTGGAGGTAGCAGGGGTAGATTTACTTCGTTCAGCTGCCGGACCCTTGATTTTAGAGATCAATGCATCACCCGGTCTTGAAGGAATAGAAGGCACTACCGGAGTTGATATTGCCGGTCAGATCATCAAATTTGTGGAGACAAATGCCCGATCCGTCGTTGTATAATAAAATCAGGCCGTTACATTTAGGCAACAATGAAATTCTTCCGGGGACCTCGTCCAAGGCAAGTTATAGCGTCGGTAATCTGCCTTCAGGTACACGCGTCGCCATCCAGATGGAAGTATTCCGGAGTGATCAACCCGGGCCGCACGTGCTGGTCATTGGAGGTGTACATGGCGATGAAGTCAACGGGGTTGAGATCGTCAGGAGATTATTAGAGAAAAAATTGTTTGAAAATCTTTTGGTGGGGTCTGTCATCGCGGTGCCACTGCTCAACGTACACGGGTTTATAAATTTTAGTCGTGATGTTCCGGATGGAAGGGATGTTAACAGGAGCTTTCCGGGTACGTTAGTGGGGAGCCTCGCATCACGGGTTGCCAGGATTATTTCAAAAAATGTCTTTCCTCAGGTTGATATCATTATTGATAATCATTCGGGTGGTCAGACCCGCTACAATTATCCACAGATCCGGATTACACGCGGAGATACGGAAAGTTATAATCTGGCTCAGGCGTTCAATCCACCTTTTATCATTCACAAACCTCCGTTGAGAGGCTCTTTGCGTAAAGTTGCAAAATTATCAAACAAACCCTGCCTGATATATGAAGGTGGAGAAGCCTTGCGACTCGATGGATTTTCAATTTCGAGAGGCATCACTGGGGTTGAGCGTACCTTACAGCACCTGTGCATGGTGGAAGGAGTTTTTATTGATGATCGAAAACCAATAGAAATCCAGCACGCCAGCTGGATCCGCGCATCACATGCAGGGCTTTTTCTCTGGAGTAAAAGTTCAGGGGCACGTATCAAAAAAGGTGAACCATTAGGTGATATTGGTGATCCGTATGGTACCCGTCGCGTCTCGGTCCTCGCGCCGCGCGAAGGGTATATTATTGGACATACAAATGCACCGGTGGTAGGTCAGGGAGATGCACTCTTCCATATCGGTTACTGAATTGGATATACACTTGCGGCATCCCACATCTCATTTATCTTTGTGGTATCTCTATGAAGTATAACCTTCTATTCCTGCTCTCAGTTTGTGTATTCCTCCTGCAGGAAAGCGCCTGTACCTGGCAGGGTAAGATTAAGGAGCCGGAAGAGAAAAACTCAGATGATGACACAGCCAATTCAGATCCTGCCTTTCAGACAGAAGCCAATCAATATGAAAGCGTCGATCGTGTCATCTGGCAGAAACCTGACCTTGTCATTGACCAACTAGGTGAAGTGGAAGGAAAGGTCGTAGCCGATCTTGGTGCAGGTACCGGATATTTTAGCCGCCGAATTGCATACAAAGGCGCAAGGGTAATCGCAATCGATATAGATCCTCATGCCATCCAATGGATGCAGGAACAGAAAGCTCGTTTTCCTGTCGAACTGCAGGACCGCCTGGTCATTCGCCTTGCGGAACCAGATGATCCGCATCTCGCCAAAAATGAAGTTGATATTATACTCCTGGTCAACACCTATTCATACATTCAAAATCGGGTAGATTATTTTAAACGACTGCAAACGGCGATCAAAGCATCCGGCAATATTGTCATTATTGATTTTAAGAAAAATGAAACTCCCTTCGGCCCTGATATCGAAGAGCGCATCGATGTTGCTGATGTAGAAAAAGAATTGCGGGCAGCAGGATATGATATCGTAAAGATTGATGTCGAATCACTCGAATATCAATACATCATTAAAGCCCAAAAAAAGGAAGTCAATTAAAACTCACGAACGATGAGTTCATCTCTTCCAGGTCCTATGGAGATAAACGGAATTGGAATGTGAAGTTGTGCTTCAAGATATTGCAGATACGTACGTACTTCCGCAGGTAATTCCTCATACGTTCCAACAGCTACTTGTTGCTGCCAACCAGGGTGATGGGTATGATGCACACCATCAATTTGATCTGTTGGATCAAAAGGTACTTTGTCCGTCAGGGTATCGCCCGATTGATATTGATCCACCACAGAAATGGTTTCAAAATCATTCATCACATCGAGTTTGGTAATTGCGATGTGCGTGCAGCCTGTGATCATTGCCGCGTAATGCAATTGCGGGAGATCTAACCACCCACATCGACGAGGCCGTCCTGTTGTACTTCCAAATTCATTTCCTGCAACACGAAGACGCTCTCCATCATCACCTAATAATTCAGATGGGAACGGACCTGAACCCACGCGCGTGCAATATGCTTTTGTAACACCAATGACTCTGCGAATCGCTGTGGGCGGAACACCCAATCCACTACACACACCTGACGATATCGTATTGGATGAAGTAACGAATGGATAGGTGCCAAAATCAATATCCAGCATCACACCCTGCGCACCTTCCGCGAGTATGTCATGCCCTTGTTTTAGATATTCAGCTAAAAAATATTCTGCATCAATCAGTTGCAGGCTGCGCATTCGATCGATCGTGGCAAACCATTTTAATTCCTCCGCTGCAAGATCAAATTCGATCTCGGGATAGAGTTTTAATAAGTGAAGATGTTTGTCACGAAGGGCCTGATATTTTTTATCAAAATCCGGACTTTCAATATCACCGACGCGTAACCCATTGCGACCGGTCTTGTCCATGTAACAGGGACCTATGCCACGTAACGTGGATCCAATTTTATCAACACCTTTGGAGGCTTCGGAAGCCATGTCGAGAAGACGATGTGTCGGAAGTATCAGGTGTGCTTTGCGGGCGATCCGAAGACGGTTAGTTACATCAGGATCTCCATGTAAGAGGGCATCAATTTCGCGGATGAGCGTAATTGGGTCGATCACGACACCATTTCCAATTACATTGATCAGATGTTTGTGAAAAATCCCCGACGGGATCGTGTGGAGAACTGTTTTTTTTCCGTCCACCCACAGCGTGTGGCCGGCGTTAGGACCTCCCTGAAATCGGCACACCAGCTTATACTGGTCCGCGAGGTAATCTACGATCTTACCTTTCCCCTCATCGCCCCACTGGAGTCCTAACAAAACATCTACTGCCATTCGTACGGGTTGGAATAAATAAAGGGCTCACGGCCCCATGTGGCGAAGGTAAGAATTTTATTTTCGGCCCACCCTTCAGTCAAATTCTTGAAGGTAGATTAATGAGATATTCCGTACCTACAGTGCTTTTTTGGAAGTCAGCGTTCTGTAGCACAGATATATCACACCTACGGCGCTTAGACTCTCACTGCTATCACGTAATCACGTTCTCACGTCTCACGTTCTCACGTCTCACGTCTCACGTTCCCACGTCTCACGTTCCCACGTTCCCACGTTCTCACGTTCTCACGGACTCACGGACTCACGATCTCACGGTCCCTCGGTCTCACGATCTCACGGTCTCACGGTCTCACGATCCCACAATCTCACTTTCTATCACACCCTCCCTTACACTGTCCAAACAAGTTGAGACTGTGATGTATGATTTTAAAATTGAGTAAGTCTCCCATCGTAGTTTTAATCTGCTGGATGCGAGGATCACAGAACTCCACCACCTTGCCACAATCGAGACAGATAAGATGATCATGTTGTTTATAACCATATGACTTCTCGTATTGAGTCAGGTTTTTTCCAAACTGATGTTTGGTGATGAGATCGCAACTGACCAGTAGTTCTAACGTGTTGTAAACCGTAGCACGACTCACACGATAATTAGAATTTTTCATGTGGATATACAAAGCTTCTGCATCAAAATGATCGGTGCGGCTATAGATTTCTTCCAGGATTGCATAACGCTCCGGTGTGCGTCTCAGGTTATGTTCTTCCAGGTGACGGGAAAAGATTTCCCGAACATATTCAAAGGATGCTCGACCGGGTTGTGGAATTGGAGAGGGGATCGGCATAGTTTTAATTTTCTCGGTAAACGGATGATACGCCCTGCAAGTTCTTCAGGGCTCTGATGACCATATTCAACTGATTTTTATTCTGCACGACAATCGAAACTTTGCCTTCAAAATAACCTTCTTTCCCCTCAATACTCAAGGACCGGATATTAATACCCAATCCCGAACTGATCGTATTGGTCACACGCTCGATAACACCTGGTCCATCATCTACGCCAGTGATCTTGAGATTGACAACGGATTGTACATTGCCGGATGTGATCCATTCGGCTTTCTGCACACGATACCCATAACTCGCGATGAGGTGCGTCGCATTCGGACAATTGCTACGATGTATTTTGAGACCTGCATTCGAAGTGACATACGCAAAGATTTCATCGCCCACTACCGGATTACAACAGGTAGCCAAAGCGTATTTATACTGCTCGGCATCTTCTCCGCCAATGCTAATTCTTGGATGAAGAGATTCTTTTGGAAAGGCAGGTGATGTTGGTGCTTCTGTATCAGATACACTGGTGCGTTGGGTTTGTTTGACAGGGAAAATAAGTTTTCCACCTTCTACTTCAAATTCACGAACCTGGGCAAGATCAAATTGATCAATGGAAATATCATAGTACAGGTCAAGTTTCGAATTGTAACCGAAATGTTTGACAAGCCCTTCAATATTTTCTTCAAGCTCTGCCTTCATGGCCCGGAGCTTACGCTCGAGTTTTTCCATGCCTACTTCAGACTGCTGCTTTTTCGAGTCTTTAAGAGCAGTACGGATTTTAGCTCGCGCTTTGCCTGTCACAGCCATTCGCAACCATTCCTCGTTGGGTTTTTGATTGCGGTTGGTAATGATTTCGACCTGGTCACCATTGTTCAGCTTGTAGCCCATCGGCACAAGCTTGTTGTTGATCTTGATCGCACTTGTATGATACCCGATATCGGAGTGAATGGCAAAAGCAAAATCAAGGGCGGTTGCACCTTTTGGCATTACTTTCAAATCCCCTTTCGGCGTAAAAACATATAGCTCCTCTGCATACAGATTCGTCCTGAAATCACTGAGGAATTCCAGGGCATCCTTATGTGTATCATCCAGCATATCCCGGATGTTGTCCAGCCAGTTCTCGTAGATATGCTGCTGCGTATTTACATTTTTATATTTCCAATGTGCCGCGAATCCACGCTCCGCAATTTCATCCATTCGTTCTGTACGGATCTGAATTTCGACATAGCGTCCTTTAGGACCGATGACCGTAGTGTGCAGGGATTCATACCCATTTGATTTTGGTGTTGTAATCCAGTCTTTCAACCGCTCCGGAATCGGTGTGTGTGTTTCTGTCAGGATACTATACACCAGCCAGCAGGCGGCCTTCTCCTTGTCAGGTGCAACCTTAAGAATAATCCGAATCGCAAACAGGTCATAGATCTCTTCAAAGGGTACCTGTTTTTTGCGGATCTTATTATAGATGGAAGAAATCGATTTCGGTCGACCTACTATTTTATATTCAAAACCTAATTCATCCAGTTTGTCTTTGAGAGGTTTTATAAACTCACGGACATATCGTTTACGTTGCTGCTCACTTTCTGTGAGTTGTTGTTCAAGATCCGTATAGACTTCAGGTTCCTGAATCTGCATGATCAAATCCTGGAACTCAGATTTAATATTGTATAAACCTAACCGGTGGGCGAGGGGTGCATAGATATAATCTGTTTCCGCAGCAATACTCAATTGTTTATGACGCGGCATCGGTGCGATCGTCCGCATATTATGCAGACGGTCGGCGATTTTTATTAGCACGACGCGCACATCCTCCACCAGTGTAGAAAGTACTTTTTTAAAATTTTCTGCCTGCTGTGAAGGTGTGTTGTAGAGACCATCCAATTTGGTAAGACCATCTACGATATGTCCAATCTTCTCACCAAATTCTCGTTGGATATCTTCGATGGTCACGTCAGTATCTTCAACGACATCGTGAAGCAAAGCGCACACAGCTGCTGTAGGACCGAGACCAATTTCATTGACACAAATCCTGGCAACTTCGATGGGATGGAAAAAATAAGGTTCTCCACTTTTCCGGCGCTGTTTGCTATGGGCGTCGAGACCCATATCAAAGGCTTTGCGGAGATTTTTTTTGTCTGTTTCGTCCAATGGCGCAGGCAACGCCTTCATCAGGCGACGGAATTCGCGCTGAAGGGCTTGCTGTTCAGTTTCGGATATGCCTGACTGGATATGTGGCATGGGTACAAGTTAGCTACAAAAATATGTTCTCCTGAGTTAACGGATTATAAGAACGAAATGTGCTTGATTTCTTTTTGGCCTGGGATAAAAATTTTCGGTGAAAACAGAACAAAACGAAGGTGTATATTGCTAAAAATCAAGTAGTTATGATAGTGGGGCATACCTAGGTGTGCCACAAATTTCATTTCACCACGATATGCCAACCCCCACCCCTACCCACTAAAAGGGGGATTTTGGCTTTCCAAAACCAGTAGAACTTAAAGTCCCTCTTTTAGGAGGTAGGGGTAGGGTTTCTAAAGAATCCTATTGAGTTGTGTCCTTCTCATATTTAATAATTCCCTACATTTGCAGCCATTTTTATAGAAAGAGCGGGTGTGGCGAAATTGGTAGACGCGCTAGACTTAGGATCTAGTGCTGTGAGGCTTGGGGGTTCGAGTCCCTCCACCCGCACTTCTTTTTATCCTGTAAACAATGTCCTCGAACAAGACATTAATCAACGGCACAATGAGCCGTAACACATCTTAAACCTTATCAGAATACCGGTAACAATCATTCAAACTCAAGGCATCCCAACAGGATGACCCTGTCAGAATTTAATCCGAAATGAAATTTGACTTTACCCTAACCGACGACCAGAATGCCCGCCTGACCATGGTCATCGAAAAAGCCGATTACGAACAAAAGCTGGCGGAAAACCTGAAGAACTACAGCAAAAAGCTCAATATCAAAGGTTTTCGCGCAGGTAAGACACCCAAAACGGTGCTGACTAAAATGTATGGCAAAGGGATACTGGAAGAAACGGTGGTCACGATGCTAAATGACAGCCTTTACAAATACATTGAAGAACAGGGCATTGACATTTTTGGATCGCCATTGATGGCAGACGATGCTGAACCACAGGACTTTAATCCAAAGAATCCATCTGATTATACCTTTTCCTTTGATATTGGTCTCAAACCATCCCTGGAGATTGACTTTACCTATGATATTCCCATGGAGGTACTGACTGTTGCGCCGGATACCGAAGCCATGGAAAAGGAAATAGCCAGGTACAGGAGGATGTTTGGTGAAACTGAGCCAATTGAAGATGGCCTTGTAGAAGAGCATGACCGGGTGATGGTCACGTTCACGTCAAAGGACGCTGATGGTAAATCTGTAAACTATCTGGTGGACCTGGACCGCGTCCGTGGTGATGCACAGACTCTGCTTCCAGGTCTAAAAAAAGGCGACCATCAAGAGGTTGAACTTGAAGATTTCCTTGGCTTCGCCAGGCTTTTTATTTTAAGGAATGTGCTTGAGCTTGAAGAGGGCCAGGATCCTGAAGGACCCCTTGCATACGAGATGGAGGTGGTATCCATTGCACGTCCACAATCCACAGAGCTTACAACTGAGCAACTTTCTAAAAATGTAGGTCCACAGATTGAAAATGAACAGGGCTTCCGTGAAATGCTCGAAGGCAGGGAACGAAATGGCAACCTGGCCCGGACCAACGACCTGAAAAAGATGGCGCTACGTTCGACCTTGTTAAAAGCCAATCCATTTGAAATTCCTGAAGCATTCCTGCTAAAATGGGTCAACAGTCAACGTGACAAAAAATTGGAGGAAGGAACGCGTGAGTCGAACAATTTTTTCCGTGATGCCAAATGGTCTTTTGTACTCAATAAGATCGCAAAAGATGCCGGCCTCGAAGTGACCGAACAGGATACCCAGAAGCAGGTCATCAACTGGATCACAGAAAATGTGAACTACATGCAAACGGATGTACGCAAACTGATGAAAGAGCTTTATGCGAATGAATATTTCATGAGCAGCATGAAAGAAAATGCAATGGAAGACGTTGTATTTGCTCACATCATGCCGCAATACCAGTTTACGGAAATTGAAGTTTCCAATGAAAAATTTGAACAGGGTTTTCATGACCTTCACCATGAACTGTTTGAACATGGTGACCATGCCGACCATGATCACAAACATCATGACCATGTACACTAAATACCATTAAATTCGTATTTCAATAAAAATAAGCTATAAAAAATGAGTAATCCAAACGAATTTTACAAATACGCCACGAAGCATGCCGGGATCTCCGGTGCTGACCTGGATCGATATATGCGCACATCTGTGCCCGATATCACCGGCTTTACCCCTCAGGTCATCGAGGAGCGCCAGATGAATGTCGTGGGTATGGATGTATTTTCACGATTGATGATGGACCGGATTATTTTTCTCGGTGTCCCTGTCAATGATTACGTAGCGAATGTGATCCAGGCACAGCTTCTGTTCCTCGAATCCACCGATAATAAAAGGGATATCCAGATGTTCATTAATAGCCCGGGTGGGTCAGTGATCAGCGGTTTAGGGATCTATGATACGATGCAGTATGTGTCTCCTGAGATAGGCACGATTTGTACAGGTCTGGCAGCGTCTATGGGTGCGGTATTATTAGCAGCGGGTACCCATGGCAAACGAACTTGTTTACCCCACAGCCGTGTTATGATACATCAACCCAGCGGTGGTATGCAGGGACAATTTTCCGATATGGAGATTTCGTACAATTTGATCAAGAGCATGAGAGATGAGTTATATGCCATCCTTGGAAAACACACCGGCCATGATATGGAGAAGATATCTAAAGATTCAGACCGGGATAACTGGATGACCGCCATCGAGGCAAAAGAATATGGCCTCGTGGATGAAGTCCTCACCCGTAGTAAATAATTAAAAAGCGTATTTCAAAAGCCTGTCCTATGAAACCTAGTGATGATCAGTTCGGATGTTCGTTTTGTGGTCGTGATAAGAAAGAAGCCCTTATCCTGATTGCCGGTATTGAAGGACATATCTGCGAGCTCTGCGTAGAACAGGCTTATGAAATCGTGCGCCAGGAATTGTATGAGCATGACGGCAAGGGTCCGAAGAAAGCAGAATCATTTGACCTGCCCAATCAGCTTACCCCCGTGCAAATCAAAAAATACCTGGATCAATATGTGATCGGGCAGAATGAAGCAAAGAAGTGCATCAGCGTAGCAGTGTATAATCACTACAAGCGCATCCGCAATTCTTCTTCAGATGATGTGGAGCTCGAAAAATCAAATATCATTCTCGTGGGTCAGACCGGTACAGGGAAAACATTGATTGCAAAAACAATTGCAAAAATGTTGGATGTGCCATTTGCGATTGTGGATGCTACGGTTTTTACAGAAGCAGGGTATGTAGGCGAGGATGTAGAAAGTATGTTATCGCGTCTGCTTCAGGCATGTGATTATAATGTGGAAGCAGCTGAGCGTGGTATCGTGTATATCGATGAGATCGATAAGATCGCGCGCAAAAGTGATAATCCAAGTATCACACGGGATGTATCAGGTGAAGGAGTCCAGCAGGCCATGCTGAAAATCCTCGAAGGAACAGATGTGCTGGTGCCACCACAGGGAGGCAGAAAACATCCGGAACAAAAATTAGTAAAGGTCAATACGCAGAATATCCTGTTCATCGCCGGGGGTGCATTTGATGGCGTCGAGAAAGTAATCTCACGTCGCCTCAACACAAATGTGATCGGCTATGGCAATCCTGATGGTAAGCGTGTGGATGCTGAAAAAATCTATCAGTATATCTCGCATCGCGATTTAAAATCCTTCGGCCTCATTCCTGAGCTGGTAGGCCGTCTTCCGGTGTTGGGTTATCTCGAGCCATTAGATGTGGAAACACTTATTCTCATCATGACCGAGCCGCGCAATGCGCTGATCAAACAGTACAAAAAATTATTTGAGCTCGAAGGCATCAAATTTTCGATCACAGATAGCGCGATTGAATACATTGCTTCCAAGGCAATTGACTTCGGACTCGGTGCGCGTGGCTTGCGTTCGATCTGTGAAGCGATCATGATGGATGCGATGTTTGATATGCCTTCCAAGAAGGATGTCAAGACATTTGAGGTGGATCTTCGGTATGCTAAATCCAAGCTGGATAAGGTGCAATTGAAGAAGTTGAAAGCGGCGTAGTAGCTTATTAGGTTATGGGATTATTGGCTTTTCAAACGCTGTTTGTTTATTAGGTTGTTGGCTTTTCAAACGCTGTTTGTTTATAAGATTATAAGGTTATTAGGTTATTGGCTTTCCAAACTCTTTTCGTTTATGGGGTTATAAGTTTATCAATTGCTATCGGCCGGATTATTAGGTTACGGAGTAATAATCTCATAACCTAATAACCTAATAATCATATAAGCATATAAGCATTTAAACCTATAAACTAATAATCCTATAAACATCTACTCTTATTGGTTACCCGGTTATGAATCTCAACTGGAAGAATATCCGAAAAATCAATATTATTTATTAATTTAGGACTCCTCCCAGGAAACACAGCCCGACTTCGATTATCACTAAATCAGCTTGTAATGAAACACATCACTGCTCTGGGAAAATATCTCTTTGCCGTCCCGTTTATCATCTTTGGCATCATGCATTTGATTAACGCCAGTTCGTTAACAGCTATGGTGTCGCTGCCCGGAGGCATCGTCTGGGTGTATGTGTCCGGATTGGCGATGTTGCTGGCGGGTGTGGCCATCCTGATTGGCCGGAAAGATTCTGTGGCTACCTTTTTGTTGGGCATGTTACTGCTGATATATGCGTTACTAGTGCACCTACCTAATGTCATCAATACGAGTGGGTCGGATGCGATCTCCATGATGAATTTATTGAAGGATACGGCGTTGGCCGGTGCTGCCTTTGTGTATTCACGGTCTGCAGCACGGGACCGGACGACGAATCTAACCTAAGACTTATAAATCGACGATTATCTCTCCACCCTGGTGTTTTTCGGAAGAAGCATCAGGGTTTTTTATTTGGGGTTTATTCGTTTCACATTTACCTTCGCCTGAGTCTCTGCCCTCGTTTATTGTTGCTGCGCCAATAAACGGTCCCTGCGTTCTCCATTCATTCGTTTCTGCGAAACATCATTATTGCGAAACGCCGGGAGTTTTCATGTTTAAACTTCGTTTTGTTTGGCTGACTTCAAAATGCTATAAATGAAGAACCCTTACATAAAGAAGTAGAAACAAAGTCAAGTAGAATCAAGATACCTTCGCCTTCGCCTCCGCCTTCGCCTCCGCCTCCGCCTTCGCCTCCGCCTGAGTCTCTGCCCTCGTTTATTGTTGCTGCGCCAATAAACGGTCCCTGCGTTCTCCATTCATTCGTTTCTGCGAAACATCATTATTGCGAAACGCCGGGAGTTTTCATTTGTTACGTCAATAAACGGTCCCTGCGTTCTCCATTCATTCGTTTCTGCGAAACATCATTATTGCGAAACGCCGGGAGTTTTCATGTTTAAACTTCGTTTTGTTTGACTGACTTCAAAATGCTATAAATGAAGAACACTTAAACAAAGAAGTAGGAAGTAAAGTAAAGTAGAATCAAAAAGCCTCTGCCTCCGCCTCTGCCTCCGCCTCTGCCTCTGCCTCTGCCTCTGCCTTCGCCTCTGCCTCCGCCTTCGCCTCTGCCTTCGCCTTTTTCTCAGCATCTTTGCAAGCCATGCGGTATAAGATCATGTTGAGTTACCTGGGAACCCAATATAGTGGCTGGCAAAAGCAGCCGGGGGACAGGACTGTGCAGCAGACATTGGAAGATGCTTTCTCAAAGATCCTGCGGGAGCCTGTGGATATTGTCGGGTGTGGCCGGACGGATGCGGGTGTACATGGCAGATCGTATGTGTCTCATTTTGATGCGCAGGAAATGTCTGACACCGCGAAAGTTATGTACCAGGTCAATGCAATTTTGCCTGTTGATATAGCGATCGATAGACTGGATACGATCCACAATAATTTTCATGCACGGTTTGATGCTGTCTCGCGATCGTATGAATATTCCATCCATTATCACAAAGACCCTTTTTTGGTGGACAGG
>JBBREG010000011.1:0-33219 GCA_038203125.1 Chitinophagales bacterium | reverse complement strand
TCACCTCCAAGATGCTGTGAATATACCCACCAGCCATCCTGGATAGCTGCTTTGGCGACAATGGTGTATTCATCTTTAGTGCCGGGCTTCAGCTCAAAGGTCCACTTGACCGGTGTGAAGATCTGGCCGAAAGCGCTAAAGGAGAGAAATAACCCCAGGAGAAGTAAGATAGAACGCATAGCGTGTGACAGTTTTCTTTAGAAATGCAAAAATAGGTTACCTACGGTGATCAAACTGATGTTTAATACAACCTTAACGGAGGAACAAGGAATAATGAACAAGGAATTCAGAACAAGGAACAAGGAATTCAGAACAAGGAACAAGGAATTCAGAACAAGGAACAAGGAATTCAGAACAAGGAATTCAGAATAAGGAACAAGGAATAAAGAACAAGGAACAAGGAACAAGGAATTCAGAAGTTGAAAATCAAAGTTCCCCCTTTCAGGTCTGGGATGGAGAAGAATTGTAGTTGAGAAATCAAAGGCCCCTTTAGGGCTGGTAGGGAGAAGAATTGTAGTTGAAAAATCAAAGGTCCGCCTTTTAGGGGGTAGGGGGTTAGTCAGGCATCTCCCTGACCTAAAACGTAGGCAATGCTTCTGCAATAAGCGACTTAAATAACACCAACCCATCTGTATTTCCAAGGATCTCTTCAGATGCACGCTCAGGGTGTGGCATCATTCCGAATACGTTACGCTCTTTGTTGCAAATGCCGGCAATATCGTCCGTAGAACCATTGTCACTGCCGATCAAACCATTTTCATCACAGTATCGGAACAGGATCTGATCGTTTGTTATCAGGTCTTCCAGGCCTTCTGGCCCGGGGATATAACGCCCCTCGGCATGGGCAATCGGCATTTTAAGGATATCCCCTTTTGTAGCCATTTGTGTGATCAGGGAGTCACTGGTCTCAACCCGGAGATAGATATTTTTGGAAATAAATTTTTGATGTTGGTTCCGGACCAGAGCTCCGGGTAGCAGATGGGATTCACAGAGGATCTGAAATCCATTACAAATGCCAAAAACCTTTCCCCCTTCATTCGCAAACGTAATCACCGATTGCATGATAGGTGAGTACCTGGCAATCGCACCGGCCCTCAGATAATCCCCATACGAAAACCCACCAGGTAACACAATACAGTCTTCAGAGGTAAACCCATCAAAGGAGGTGTCTTTATGCCATAGTTTTCTGACTTCCGCACCCATAACCGTCCCCAGGACGTGCATCATATCATCATCACAATTCGAACCTGGAAATACTACGACACCGAATTTCATCTTTGTTAAATTCTTTAAGAGCTCAAAAATATGAAATCTGCCAGGGATGCTCATCAATAAGGTGATCTTAACCTATTGGGCTTATTGATTACTTTTCACATGAAAAACCTTATATCCATGAAAACTTCCTTTTTATCCTTTGGATTTATGCTTTGGTTATTGGCATGCAATACCGGATCAGGGACCAATGCTGATGCTCCCACGCGCGATACAAAAGATATGGCGATCCCTTCTTATGAAGAAAGTCAGTCCTCCGGAGGATCCGGGACCCCGGAAGCAGAAGTAGATCTTATCGGAAAGAAAATTATCAGAAATGGTTCCATGACCATCAATGTCAACGATGCCCTTAAAATAAAAGCAGAAGTGGATGCGCTCCTGACAAAACATAAAGCGTATGTGGGCAATGAACAGCTCGACAATACCGATTACATGGCCAGCTATCATATCCAGATCAGGCTGCCCGCAGAAAATCTGGATGCCCTTGTGGCCGACCTTGAAACCCTGGACGGACAGGTTACTTACAAGTCAATTAATGCGACCGATGTTACAGAGGAATACATCGATCTGGAAACGCGCCTAACCAACAAACGGTCTTATCTGGAGCAATACAGGTCATTGTTGAAGACGGCAAAAACAGTCGAGGACATTCTCAAGGTGCGTGAACAAATCCGTGTCCTCGAAGAGGAAATTGAAAGTGTGGAAGGCCGCCTGAAATATTTATCTAACCAGGTAGCACTTAGCACATTAGATTTAACTCTCACCCAAACTAAAGATTACGTCTACAGACCAGACCGGAAAATTAATTTTTTCGAAAGGCTGAAGGAATCAATTTCCGGTGGATGGTATGGGTTTGTAAGCTTCAGCCTGTATATGTTGCAGTTGTGGCCGTTCTGGATTCTCCTTTTTGTGATTATCTGGCTCATCAGGCGTTATAACAGGTACCTGAAGTCTAAAAAGGCGCCTCCATCAACTCCTGTCTAGTCTGATCAGTGCTTCTGATTCCATGAGACCTTATCTTTGAGCCCTTATGGAGAATTGGCAGCTGGAATTTGAATGGTTACGTGTACGTCATTGGGTAAAGGACCGTTTTGACAGGAAGGAATTGCCCGATCTGAATGCGGTCCTGTATCTCATTGGGATGCAGGAAGTAGGAAAACCTAAAGCAAAGTTTACCAAGGAGGAAAAACAGGACCTAATGCATGTGGCGATCTGTCACCTGCTGTCAGAAGAAGGCTATTTCGAATTTGAGGGTATGGACGCAGATGGATGGCCTCATTGGAAACCCCTTATGCCTGTGGATATTAAGGGAGTTGCCGCACAGGAGTCACTGTTGCGTCAAAAAGTAGTGGAGTATTTTGCACCTTTGCTGACCAATTCTAAAAAAATATGAGTTTGTTAAGAAATTCATTCTTAATCGCCTGCGTTGTTAGCGTTCTACTGGGTGTCGCTTCATGTGAGGAGAAAGTCCATAAAGCTTTGATCTCCACAGACTATGGTGATATTACAGTGATGTTATACAATTCAACCCCAAAACACCGGGACAATTTTATAAAACTGGTGAAAGAAGGATATTATGATGGTCTCTTATTTCACAGGGTCATGGATGAATTTATGATCCAGGGTGGTGATCCAACATCACGTACGGCCGGTTCCGGTACCATACTTGGTGAAGGCAACCCGGGCTACGAGATAGATTCGGAAATCGGAGCTCCGCATTTGAAAGGGGCACTGGCCGCAGCGCGTACACCAAATGCAGGAAAGCGATCCAGCGGGAGCCAGTTTTACATTGTGACTGGCAGACTCCAGAACAAATCAGAGCTTGACTTTTATGAAACCAGTAAAAAAATAAAATACAGCGAAGCTCAGCGTAAAATATATGAAGAAGAGGGTGGGTACCCCGGTCTGGATATGGAGTATACGGTTTTCGGAGAGGTGATTTCGGGTCTGGAGGTGATTGACAAGATTGATGTCCTCGAAAAGGATAATAACAACCGTCCTGTGAAGGATGTACGAATGAAAATAAAAATGATTAATTAATGATATACATGAAATCCCTTTTGCTTGTTTTTAGTCTGATGTTGACTGCTGCTGTGTATGCGAAACCTGTTGCTAAATTTTCCATAAAAGCAGAGCACATAGAAGCACCAGCCACGATCCAGTTCATCAACGAATCTGTTGGTGCTGAAAATTATGTTTGGAACTTCGGAGATGGTCACGAAAGTACCGATGCCTCTGCCATGCATAAATATGCACATTCAGGTACGTATGAAGTAACCCTCACCGCTATCAAAGGAAAGAAAACCAATACTATGACACAATCCATTACCATTGAACCATCACCGAAATGCCTGGTCGAGATTACAACTGATTTTGGTGTGATGGTTGCTGAATTGTATGATGCCACACCGCAGCATCGCGATAATTTTATGAAGCTGGCGGAAGAAGGATTTTATAATGACCTGTTATTTCATCGGGTCATCGATGGATTTATGATACAGGGTGGGGATCCTTCTTCAAAAGAAGCATCAGCAGGGGTCCCATTGGGATCAGGTGGTCCGGGTCACCAGGTACCTGCAGAGTTTGTAGATAGTCTTGTCCATATTAAAGGTGCCATTGCAGCGGCGCGTACCTCCGATTCTGTAAATCCGGAACGGAAATCATCCGGCTCCCAGTTTTATATTGTAGAAGGTGGCCCTGTCGATGATGGCATGTTAGATGGAATTGAAAAACGAAAGGGATTTACATATACACCTGAACAACGGAAGGCGTATCTTGAACTTGGAGGCACACCATTCCTTGATCATGACTACACTGTATACGGCCGTGTCATCAAAGGACTGGAGGTGATCGATGCTATCACGAAAGTGAAAAAGGATGCACGTGACCGACCGATTGATAATATTAAAATGACTGTTAAAGTCATCAAGTAATTACGACCCTTGAGTTCTTCCGCATTAGGCATAGATATCGGTGGATCCGGCATTAAGTTCGGATTCATCGATTTAGACAAAGGAGAAATGTTGACGGAGCGTATTAAGTGTGATACGCCTAAACCTTCCACGCCGGATGCGGTGGCCCAATGTATCAAAGAGACGCTGGAAACCCTTGACTGGAAAGGTGATAAGATTGGTGTTGGATTTCCAGCCATCATCCAGGATGGAGTAGCTCTTTCGGCTGCCAATATTGATAAAAGCTGGATTGGAGTCAACGTTGAAAAATTACTGGAGAAGTATACAGGACATGATTACGCAGTTATCAATGACGCTGATGCTGCCGGTATGGCAGAGCGGATGTTTGGAAAGATCCGTAACGTCAAAGGCACTGTAATCCTGTTAACCCTAGGCACAGGTATTGGTTCAGCACTTTTTTATGATGGCATCCTGGTACCGAACACGGAATTTGGGCACATCCAATACAAAAGCAAAATCGCGGAAGACTGGGTCAGCAATCGCGCCCGCAAAGAACGTCATCTTGAATATGATGAATGGGCGATAGAGCTCGCGGAGTTCCTCGATTACATGACACTTCTTTTTTCCCCACGATTATTTGTTCTCGGTGGCGGGATAAGTTTCCGCTTTAATGATTTCGCTCACCACTTCTCACGCCTGAGAGTGCCGGTGACCAGCGCTTCGGGCTATAACGATGCTGGCATCATCGGCGCAGCTGTTGCTGCTTTTCCCGAGATGATGGAACCCTATACGTAGTTACGAATTACGAGTGACGAAGTGCGAGTTATGAATATTTTTGAAACCAGATTAAAAGACGCCAGATCCCAGACGTAAGGCCCATTTTAAATTTGGGAACTTGAGATTTTGGAATAATAATCGAAATTCGTAATTCTGCATTCCTTTTTCTGACTTCAATTTTAGAAATTAGGATTTATAATGATCAGGAAGTAGATTCATTAATCCAGCAGGCTCAAAATAACCTCCTCCTCCTCCTCCTCCGCCTTCGCCTCCTCCTTCTCCGCCTTCTCCTCCTCCTCCGCCTTCTCCTCCTCCTCCGCCTTCTCCTCCTCCTCCGCCTTCTCCTCCTCCTCCGCCTTCTCCTCCTCCTCCGCCTTCTCCTCCTCCTCCGCCTTCTCCTCCTCCTCCGCCTTCTCTTTCGCCTCCGCCTTATCCTTCTTTCGGTATCCTGATCTCATACTTTTTCCCATTGGCCCGGTTGAGCGTAGAGCTAATCAGCCACGGATTGAGGACCTTAAGAATTCGATAGGTAGTTCCATTTTCTATTGCGAAATCAGGAAGATTCGGAAGAGGTTTTTCTACAGTAATCGTGCTGTATGAATGTTGGGGATAGAGAATCTCGTCATCAATAAAGAATCCATATGTTTCCGGATGCATCATGATTTCTTTAATAGCGATGATGCGAAATATATAACGTGACGTCTCATCATTGAGATTGAGATCATAATAAATTTTACTCCGCTGATCTGTTACCCGTTTTGCAAGCGCAGTCTCGCCCATGTTGTATGCAGCTGCAGCCATGGTCCAGCTGCCAAAGCGGGATTTGAGATAGATCAAAAATTTACAGGCAGCTTCGGTTGATTTTTCTACATGGTATCTTTCATCCACTTCATCATTTATTTCCAGGCCGTATGCCCGACCTACACTTTCTATAAACTGCCATAGGCCTTTCGCTCCGGCGCTGGAGGTAGCCATACGAAGACTGCTTTCAGCAACACATAAGTATTTGAAGTCCTCGGGCATCTCATATTTTTTGAGAATGGGCTCGATGATGGGGAAATATCGGTTTGCCGTTTTTATATGCAGCACTGTAGTAGCATGCATGTAGGCATTGATGGAGAGTTCCCGATCAAGTCGTTCGACGGGATCGAAATTATCTGCAGGTATAGGCTCTCCGGCAAAATCAAAATTTTTACGGAGATCATATCCTGTAATACGCTGTTGCACGACCATGGTGTCAGGCTGCGTGATTTCTGTACTGCCGGTATTGGTGTTAAACGAACTGAAGACGACCAGGCTGAAAAAACCCGCGAGTATGGAGGTGTAGATGATAAGCGATCGTTGCATAAGATAAATGGCTTGAAGTACAAGTACAATACAAATCCTGATGTAAAGTAGTTTTATCAGGACAGACCGGGGCAGTCTCAGGCTACATCAATTGGCTGACTGTAGTAGCTTAGCGAAGATAATGAAACGGATTCCAGACCAACAGATTGCCCGGGTAGGCGACATCGCCTCCACAGCTAAAAACATCGGATTCTGGGCGGGCCCAGGCGTCTTCCTGCTGATTTATTTTTTCCTGCACCCTGGGGATATGGGTCCACAGGCCGTTTCAGTATTGGCCATTACATCCTGGATTGCTATTTGGTGGATTACAGAGCCTATTCCATTGCCTGCCACATCTCTGTTGCCCATTATCCTTTTTCCGCTGATGGGCATACTCAAATTAAGTGTGACATCAGCTTCTTACGCCGATCCGATTGTCTTTCTCTACATCGGTGGATTTTTAATCGCCATCGCTATTGAAAAAACCGGACTGCATAAACGAATTGCACTGCACATCATCCGCAGCATGGGTACAAGCCTGAGGATGATTGTCCTGGGATTTATGATCTCCACTGCATTTATATCCATGTGGATCTCTAATACAGCAACCGCCATCATGATGCTACCAATAGGTATGGCGATTATTACCGCTACTACTTCGGGTGATAGAAAGGATCAGGATCATTTCCGAAAAGCATTAATGCTGGCAATAGCGTATGCAGCCTCCATTGGAGGATTAGCAACTATTATTGGTACTCCACCCAATCTTGTATTTGCTGGTGTCATGCGCGATATGTATCAGACCGACGTTTCATTTTTGAAATGGTTTAGTATTGCGTTCCCGATCACGTGTATCCTGCTGCTTATCAGCTGGTGGTATCTCGTGCGCATTGGATTTCCATTAGGTAGCGCCCGCCTGGCAGGTGGCAGGGAAGAATTGGATCAACGATTATCTCTGACAGGGTCCATGTCGCAGGGCGAAAAAATAGTAGGCGCTGTTTTTCTTGCCGTCGCCATTTCATGGATCATACGGTCTTTTGTTTTACAAAAACTAATCCCCGGAATGGATGACACGATTATCGCCTTGATCGGTGGTGTCGTATTGTTTTTACTTCCGTCCGGAAATAAAGATGGAAGGCGACTGCTCCATTGGGAAGACGCTAATAAATTACCCTGGGGTATTGTATTATTGTTTGGTGGTGGTCTCGCGCTTGCTGAGGCATTTGAGTCGAGTGGGCTTGCTCAATGGATCGGAGTTAACATGTCCGGTCTTGCAGGACTCGGTGTCTTTATAAGCATTTTACTTGTAGTAGTCATCGTCAATTTTCTCACTGAGTTTACTTCCAATCTTGCAACAGTTACTATGATCCTCCCGATACTCGGACCCGTGGCAGTATCTATAGGAGTTCATCCGCATATGCTGATGATTGCTGCCACACTTGCAGCCTCATGCGGGTTTATGATGCCAGCCGGCACACCACCCAATGCCATTGCATTCGGTTCCGGGTATCTGAGTATCTGGGATATGGTGAAGACAGGTTTCTGGCTCAATCTTGCCTCAATCATTGTGATCACATGCATTGTGTATTTCCTGGTGATACCGTTGTGGGGATAGTTAGAAATCGTGAATCGTGAAATTTGAAACGAAGTTTCAAATTCCAACAGGATGATGATTCTCGTTATCTTTTATCTATTAACTCATTCGTCATTCGTCACTCGTCATTCACTCATTCGTCACTTGTCATTCGTCATTCGTCACTCCCCCAGGTCCTTGCCAATATCGCTTCTAAAATATTTTCCTTCATATTGCACACGATCAGCGTTGATAAGACATTTATCGATAGCGCGTTTTCGGTTGCTCGCAAGACTTGTAACTGCGAGGACGCGTCCACCTGAAGTAATAACTTTTCCACTAAACAAACTCGTGCCGGCATGATAGACACGGCCACCATCGACCAGGTCAAGACCCATGATTGTTTTTCCTTTTTCAAATTCTCCGGGATAGCCGCCTGACACCAGCATCACAGTCACTGCCGTACGTGGGTCCACTTCCATCTCGAAAGAATTTAATTCCTGGTTCCAGGCAGCCATAAGCATTTCTACGAAGTCTACCTTCAGGCGTGGCAGTACCACTTCTGTTTCCGGATCTCCTAATCGACAGTTGTATTCGATTACAAACGGTTCTCCATCAACATGAATGAGGCCGAAGAAAATGAACCCTGTATACGGTATTTCTTCTTCACTGATGCCATCGATCGTGGGCTGGATGATCGTATTGATTACTTTATTCATAAGGTCTTCATCCACGAAAGGCACAGGAGATATGGCCCCCATGCCTCCTGTATTCAGACCTGTATCTCCTTCACCCACACGTTTATAATCTTTTGCTTCCGGTAGTAGTACAAATTCATCACCATCGGTCAGTACAAAAACGGAAAACTCAATACCGGATAAAAATTCCTCAACGACAACTTTTGAACTTGCGTCACCGAATTTTCCGGAAAGCATTTGACTCATTTCATTTTTTGCTTCATCCACTGTCTGGCATATGATCACTCCCTTGCCTGCAGCAAGACCATCAGCCTTTAATACCACGGGCACCGGATGTGTATCAAGGTATGCGAGAGCTTCATCCAGTTCTGATGTATCAAACGTTGAATACGCAGCGGTTGGAATGTTATGACGCGCCATAAATTCTTTTGCGAAATCTTTGCTTCCTTCCAACATGGCGCCTTTGGCAGTTGGGCCGATGATGGCAATCTGGCTGAGTGTTTCATCGGCTTCAAAGTAATCCACGATCCCTGCTACCAATGGAGCTTCGGGTCCGACCACCACCAACGATATATCTTCTGCAAGGACCAATGCTTTCACGCCATCAAAATCCATGATATCAAGTGCCACATTTTTACCGAGAGTAGAAGTGCCTGCATTGCCAGGTGCTATAAATAATTTCGAGCACTGCGGGCTGGCAATGATTTTATCAGCCATTGCATGCTCTCTGCCACCACTGCCGAGGATCAGTATATTCATTAAGTTGATTATAAATAAAGTTGATTAATAATTTCTTCTTTTTCTTTGAGGTTTGTTCTGCCACTTCACTCAGAATATTGGAGAATGTACCAATACGAAGTGGAGTATGATTCGGAATGGTAATGTATTGTTCTTTTCCATCAATAATTCTGGCAAGTCGGATATGACTTCCAATTTGTCTGGTTTGAATGAACCAATAAGGGAGAGTTTTTTGATCAGGCCTACTCCAGATTCATTCCCTGGAATTTTCATCCCTGTAGGATCTCATCTTTTACAAAATGTAATCTGATCAATCGTGAAGTATTATCATCAAAGTGACATAACACAGCTTCTTTCACCTGTTCTCTTAGCTCTTCCCAGGTATCAGCTTCTGTAAAAATGGCATGCCCGAGGGCGGATGCTTCATAACCACCTTCCTCAGATTCTTTAACCATAAAGATGACTTCACTTATAATTCCATTAATCTTTCACTTAATTACAAAGATAGACCTTTCATTGCTTCATGCCTACACCTGCTCATAGCGTGTTTCCCCTGTGTTTAAAATTGGCGCCTTCAGTGAGTGGGTATTATCCCATCGCACTACGTGCATCACCCCTGTGTTTAAAATTGGCGCCTTCAGTGAGTGGGTATTATCCCATCGCACTACGTGCATCACCCCTGTGTTTTAAATTCGTCGCTATCGCGTACTCCTTTAAAAACCCCGGGGAGACCCTTAAGACTATATTTTATCTGAATTATTTCTCAAACCGCCTGCTGCAAGCTGCATGCCTTCTGCTCTAAGCTTTTCCTTACATTTGCGCCCTTTATATAATATGTTCGAATACATCCAGGGCAAGGTGGTTAGCAGGCATCCGACACATGTGGTCATTGAGACCGGAGGTGTAGGGTATTTTCTCAATATCACTCTTCACAGTTACGACCAGATCACCGAGGGTAAAGATGAAAAGATCTTTACCTGGCTTCAGGTCCGTGAAGATGCCCACCTGCTATGGGGATTTACAGACCCCATTGAGCGCGAAGTATTTCTGGCTCTGGTCAGCATCTCCGGTATCGGACCCAATACGGCCCGATTGATCCTGTCCGGCATGACCCCCGACGAATGTAGGCAAGCTATCCTGACAGACAATGTACTGGCGTTCAGGCAGGTAAAAGGAGTTGGCCCTAAAACCGCACAGCGGGTGATTATCGAACTCAAGGATAAGATCTTAAAGATCGGTGGAGACCAACTGATCGTGAAATCCGGTACGGATAAAAATAAATCAATGGCCGAGGCACTGTCAGCTCTGATCACGCTTGGCTTCGTAAAAAACCAGGCTGAGAAGGTATTGAGCCAGGTCGCACAGGATGAAGGCAAAGACCTGCCAACAGAAAGTCTCGTGCGGATGGCATTACGCCTGTTATCAGCATAATTGACATAATTGAAACAGGTTTGTATCGTTATACAACCTGATTATACATATTGAGCCCCTCTTAGGGGATAGTAAGAGGGACCAAAACAACCCTCGATTGCGTATAGAAGGCATAAAATTACATGAGCAGACACGCGTCTATTTTTTTAGGAATCGCCCTTGTTATGGTCTCTTTCTTCCTCATTACAGGGAAGGCGAGTGCATCTTACAATCTCCCCGATCCGTACGAATTCAATCCCGCCGCAGTAACTGATACCCTGCCTCCAATCATGGACCGCCAGGGCAATTGGGTTGAAGATCCTGACGATAACCCGTTTGATCTCTATGATCCCATTGAGGTCGTCAGGGACGTCGAATACGACCCGGTCACGAACCGGTATATCCTGACCGAAAAGATCGGTGATGAGAATTATCGGCCACCCACTACCATGACGTTCGATGAATACATGGAATGGCGGGCAAAGGATGAAGAGGGGGCTTATTTTAAAAAACTCGCAGGGGCCGCAGAAGGGGACCGAAGTAAAGGCGGAAATCTCGACCCGGTAGCAGAAGTAGATGTTTCAGAAGATATTATTGACAGACTTTTTGGCGGTACCACGGTAGATATACGACCGCAGGGGAATGTGGACCTCACCTTTGGATTCGATTATTACCGACAAGACAATCCGATCCTTCCCTTACGACAACAGCGCAGAGCAGGTTTCGATTTTGACATGGACATTCAGGTGGATGTCAATGGCCAGATCGGTGAAAAACTAAAGACCTCATTTAATTATAATACATCGCGCACGTTCGATTTCCAGAATAAGTTAAAACTTGATTACGATTCCGACCTCTTTAGCGAAGATGAGATCCTCAAATCCATCGAAGCGGGTGATGTAAGCCTCCCCTTAAAATCCAACCTGATCCAGGGAAGTCAAAGTTTGTTTGGGATCAAGACCGAATTACAATTTGGCCACCTACGATTGACGGCCATCGCATCACAGCAAAATTCCGAACAAAATGATCTTCAGATACAGGGGGGAAGTATCCTCCAGGAGTTTGAAATCTATGCAGATGAATATGATGAGAACAGGCACTTCTTCCTTTCCCATTATAACCGCAACTCATTTGAGACTGCGTTAAAAAATCTTCCGCAGATAAATAGCTTGTTCAGTATCACACGTATCGAAGTGTGGGTCACAAATGACCGTAACCAGACAACGGATGTACGTGATATCGTTGCGCTTTCTGACCTGGGTGAGTCAAGATATATATCAAATGATAATCCGGTTTGGCAGAATCCGGATTCGAACAAACTGAAGGATATTTGCATGCTGGATATTCTTCCGGACAACAGATCGAATAGAATTTTAGCAGAACTACGCCGTAACCCGGATATACGTGATCTTGATAATGCCGTAAAAGCACTTCAGGAAGCACCATTTAATTTCAATTCTCCTCGTGATTTTGAAAAGATCCAGGCACGAAAACTTAACTCATCTGAATTCCGCTTTCATCCTGAACTCGGATTTGTATCTCTCAATATCCGGATGGATCAGGATGAAGTGGTAGGTGTGGCATATGAATACACTTATAATGGTAACGTATACCAGGTAGGGGAGTTGTCGCAGGATGTTGAAAATGCCGATACGCTCGGAGATCAGAAAGTACTTTTTGTTAAATTATTGAAGGGAACAAATCAACGTGTAGATCTTCCCATATGGGATCTTATGATGAAAAACGTCTACCGCATCGGTGGTGGTGATTTAGATCCGGAAGAATTTGAACTGGATATATTCTATGAAGATCCGGGATTAGGATTTAAACGGTTTCTGCCACAACCAGCAAATCTTGACAATGTACCACTCCTCAATATTTTCAATCTTGATAAACTAAACCGAACGGGTGATCCGCAACCAGACGGGAAGTTTGATTTTATATCGGGACTGACCATAAATCCAAATTTGGGTACGGTTATGTTCCCGGTTTTGGAGCCGTTTGGTAAAACGCTGATGGATAGTATTATGGCTGCAGGTGGTGATGGTACCAAGTTCGTGTACAAACAACTTTATGATAGCACCATTGTCAAAGCGCGGGAGTTTCCGCACCTCAACAGGTATACTTTAAAAGGTAAAGCGAAGACCAGTACATCATCTGATATTTCATTAGGTGCATTTAATATTCCTCCCGGTTCGGTACGGGTTACTGCAGGCGGGCAAGTGCTAAAAGAGAATGAAGATTATACAATTGATTATAATATTGGTCGGATCAAAATTCTGAATGCAGCCTTCCTTCAACCCGGCACACCGATAAATGTATCCTTTGAAGACAATGCACTTTTTAGCTTTAATAAAAAGACGATGCTGGGGCTGCGAGCTGACTATGAAGTCAGTAAGAACGTAAGCCTGGGTGCAACGTACATGCATCTATTTGAAAGACCATACACCCAGAAAGTCAATATCGGCGATGATCCGATCAACAACCGGATCTATGGCCTGGATCTGAATTATAGTAATACCTCTCCCTGGCTAACCAAGCTGGTGGATAAAATTCCACTGATCAACACGACCGCTGAATCGAATGTGACCTTCGAAGCAGAAGTCGCTGCATTAAAGCCCAGTCACTCAAAAGCCATTGATAAAAGTCGTGGAGACAATGAAGGTGTGGTATATCTCGACGACTTTGAAGGCACAACTAGTAATTTCGATTTAAGGACACCCACCACGGCATGGTTGCTGGCTTCCACACCACAAAATTTTGAAGTGAATGGAATGCCAAAATTTACTGAATCAAAACTTATAGATGATATCCGGTATGGTGTCAACCGGGCCGATATAAATTGGTATCGTATTGACCAGGGGGTGCGAAATCAAAGTGCAGGGTCAAGTGAGAATCCATACACAAGAGCTGTTAATCAGCAGGAAATTTTTCAGAATCGCTCGGTCCGTTTTGGTCTGAATGATTTCAGGACTTTTGACATTACGTATTACCCGGATGAAAGGGGACCCTACAATTTTGATCTGCCCGATACTGGTTACCCAGGGTATTCTGATGGACTTGATCCACAAACCTGTAAACTTATAAATCCTGAATCGCGATGGGCGGGGATCATGCGCGGCCTTAACCAGGTCAATTTTGAGCAAGCCAATATTGAAGCACTTGAATTTTGGTTGCTGGATCCATTTCTACTGCCAGACATGGGAGATGAAGGGAAAATTGTATTGCAACTTGGAAATATTTCTGAAGATATTCTTCGCGATAGCCGTAAGTTCTTTGAGCATGGATTGCCCTTATCAGAAAACGATGCACCAGTCGACATGACAAATTGGGGAAAAGTGCCCAGGATTCCTGCTCCGGTTAATGCATTTTCAAACGCAGAGGGTGCACGTGAAATACAGGACGTTGGTCTTGATGGCCTTAACGATGCTGAGGAGAGAGATAAATTTCAAAGTTATTTGACATCCCTTCAAAATGCGAATGTCGATTGTCGTGATCGCATTCTGCAGGATCCGAGCAATGATAATTTTACCTATTTCCTTGATGAAAATGTTTTTCCTGCGGGCACAGATCTGTTTACGAGATATAGAGACTTTAATGGTCCTGAAGGAAATTCTCCTCCTCCGGGAGCAGGCGCTACCCGTATCAATGCATCCACGAATATTCCTGATTCAGAGGATATCAACAATGACAATAGTCTAAGTGAAAATGAATCATATTATGAATATGTAATCGAGTTAGATCGGGCTGATCCAAATGGTCCCGGATTAAACAGAGACAATCCATTAATTACGGACGTAATTGAAACACCTAATGGAAGCTGGTATCGTTTTAAAATTCCATTGAATGAATATGATCGTGCCGTGAATGGGATTTCTGATTTCCGGTCGATTCGTTTTATGCGTTTATTGATGACAGAATTTAGTCAGAAAACAACATTACGATTTGCAACATTTGACCTGGTCCGCAATCAATGGCGTCAATTGACACGTAAAGCAGATAATGCAGCGGAGTGTACCGGAGAATTTGTAGTGGATGCTGTAAACATCGAAGAGCATTCGGATCGCCAGCCTTTCCGGTATGATATTCCATTAGGTATTCAACGTGAGCGTATCACCAGCAGCACATTTCAGGATGTATTCCAGAATGAACAATCCTTATCACTGAAATTTGATGGGTTGAATGATGGCTGTGAACGAAGAGTTTATAAAGCTCTGGATCTTGATCTCAGGGTATTCAAACGCATCCAGATGTTTGTGCATGCTGAAGAAAAGGATCGCTTCAATCCACCGGATCAGATCCCGGATGGTGCAGTAAAACTCTTTGTTCGCTTCGGTTCTGACTTTGACAATAACTACTATGAATATGAGGTTCCTTTGGTTCAGTCAAAAAATCCTGAACTGGGGCTGGATGCATATAAGGAAGAGTTGTGGCGTGATGAAAATGAAGTCGAGTTTGCCCTGGAAGAATTTACCGCGCTGAAAATCGAGCGCAATGAATGTTGCGATATACTTACACCGTATGAAAAAATTGTAATGCAGGAAATCAACGGGGTCGTTGTAGAACGCAAATTTTCCATCCGCGGTAATCCAACATTAGGCTATGTCCGAAATGTGATGATCGGTATACGGAATGCAGCAGGTGATGAATTTTTTGGACCGTATAATGGTGAAGTGTGGGTCAATGAGTTGCGCGTTGTAGGGTTGGAAGAAAAAGGTGGTGTAGCCGGACTCGCGCGTTTTGATGCGGATCTTGCAGATTTTGGCAGCCTCGGCGTATCAGGTACGTATTCCAGTATTGGATGGGGCGCTATTGATCAGAAGCTTGGTGACAGATCGTTAGAGAGCGTTACACAAATGGATTTTTCCACAAATCTTCAGTTGGGTAAATTCTTTGGTAATGATTCCAAATTACAGATCCCGTTCTACTATCAGTACAGCCAGACCATGCGAAACCCAAAGTATGATCAGCTGGATCTGGATTTATTATTGAAAGAAAAACTTCGGGGAACCAGTGATGCTGAGGCGCGCGATAGTATCCGGGAACAATCACAGGATTTCAGTTCGCTGAGCCAGATCAGTTTTACAAATGTGCGGAAAGAACGAAGCGGACAAGGCCCGCCAATGCCGTGGGATATCTCCAACTTCACCGGAAGCTATTCGTATTCAAAAGCCAATGTGCATAATGAAGTAGTAGAAAAGGATGAGCTAAAACAGCACAGAGGCGCGGTTGATTACACGTACAGCCTGCCGATCAAACCAATACAACCTTTAAAAAACCTTTCAAAGAGTAAGTGGCTGATGTGGTTGACAGAGATTAATCTGAATCCTCTGCCCAATAGTTTTACATTCGGAACCGTCATGGATCGCAAATTTGGAGAACGATCCTATCGTTTTTCAGATGCACCCTACAAGACATGGTTTGATAAACGGTTCACTTGGGAGCGAACCTATAGTTTGAGATGGGATCTGACAAAATCCATCAAGCTTAATTTTAATGCAGCGAATGATGCTGTCATTGATGAGCCGGATGAATATATTGACAGGACACCGATCCCGATCCGTCGACCTGCCAGTGAGCGAAATGACAGTATCTGGACTAACATCAAAAAGTTTGGTCGTACAAAAGATTATTCACACCAGTTACGCGCAACATACAACCTGCCGACTAAAAACTTTCCATTCCTGGACTGGATCCGTGCTGACCTGAGCTATGATGCTATCTATGGATGGCGCGCAGCCTCCATCAATACAGATTCGCTGGGGAATGTGATCCAGAACGGACAGAAACGACAGGTCTCTACCGATTTCGATTTTGTAAAGCTGTATAATAAGATCCCGCTGCTGGCCAAAATCAATAAGACGAGTTCAACAACATCAGCTAACCGACAGGCACGTACACCACCCAAATCTGTACCTGATCAACCGAATGCCGGAAAGCCTGCAGATGAAAAGAAGAAGACAACGGAACTGAGCCCTGTAGTGAAGGCATTGCTTCGTCCCGTGATGTCAATTCGAAAGTTTAGGTTCAACTATAGTGAAGATCTGTCAACTACCATTCCTGGATACACACCTAACTCCAGGTTATTAGGAATGTCCAATGGTTTTGTAGCCCCGGGATTTAATTTTATTGGAGGTATACAGCCAAACATTCATCGCAGGGCCGAGGAGAATGAAGGAGACTTCCTGGATTACTCAAGAGATAATGGCTGGATTACTACCAATGCATTCCAGAATGCACCCGTGCTGCAATCAAAAATAAAGACCATCGATGGCCGACTGACTCTTGAACCCTTGTTAGATTTCAAGATCGAGGTAGATGCCAACAGGAATGTTGGAAATAATTTCTCTGTGTTCTTTAAGACGTATACCAAGGGTGCCAATAGCATTGAAGAGATTGACAGGCGTACACCCCGTGAGATTGGAAATTTTACGATGTCTTATCTATCCATTCCTACACTATTCATGGATGACTCCCTGGAGCTGAATTTGTTGTTTGACAAATTTGAAGAAAATCGTAAGATTATAGCTGAACAAAGAGGTATTAGTGATCATGACATAGATGGACCAGACTATACTTATGGATTTGGACGGAAGCAGCAGGATGTCCTGGTGCCTGCATTTATCTCCGCGTATACTGGCAAGGATCCCTCCAATTTTGAATTTACAGACATGCTGAGCTGGATCCCTCGTCCCAACTGGACAGTCAACTATAATGGTTTGAGCAAGATCCCAATGTTCAAAAAAATATTCAGCAATGTTCGGATCACGCATGGATATAAATCCTCACTCAGTGTCAATTCATTTGAGTCGGATTTGAGCTATACAGATTATGATACCATCACCAACCAGGTTGTTGGCCAACGCAATTCAGCTAATCTTGATACCATTAGCCGTAACTACTATTCAAAATTCCTGTTGCCATCAATTGTGATTGAAGAGCAATTCCAGCCATTGATTGGTATCGATGTCAAAATGAAAAATGACATGAACTTCAGCTTCGCGTACAACAAACGCCGGGGTCTCTCGATGGGATTTATCTCATACGAGCTTGCAGAAACGAGATCAACAACTGTTGATTTTGGATTTGACTGGAAACTAAAGAATGTCAGACTCGGATTTCTGCCCGGGTTTAATAGTGGTGGTAAGAAAAAGAAGGCAACGAGTGGCAATCAGAAGGATAAATCAGATGCAAAGCAGGGCAACGACCTGGATATTCTTTTTGATCTTTCTTTTAGTGATAACCTTACACTCAATCACCTGCTCGATCAGGAAGCGGGTGCGAGACCTACACGAGGATCGAAAGATATTTCGATCTCTCCTGCAATTCGGTATGATGTCAATAAAAATGTCAATTTGAGATTTTTCGTGGACTTCAGAAAGCAGGAGCCGTATGTGAGTAATTCGTATAAGGTTATTACTACGGAAGGAGGTTTGACCGTGAGGATTTCGCTTGAGTAGAAGTGAGGATGGTCCAGAGGGTCACTTTGAAAATGTGATAAATCAAACTATAAGCTTTGAAAAATATTTAACTCACATATCAATTATTGTGAGTGAAGATCTAATCCAAAAAGCCGTTTTCTTACATTTAGAAAACGGCTTTTTTATGGAAACAGGTAGATTTTTAAATCTGCTTTTCAGAAGATAAAAAGATCTCCAGGATCTTTTCCGATTCAATTAAAAATCCATCATGCCCATATATGGAATGGATGACGTGAAAATCAACATTCGGAATATGATCAGCAAGGAACAGCTGTTCGGAAACAGGAATTAGTCGGTCCGAATCAATCCCAATAAGTGTCGTGTGGATTTGAATCGATTGTAATACGTCCTCCAATGGACCCCTGCCTCTTCCTACATGATGCGTATCAAGACTTTTCGTCAGATGATAATAACAATGCGGATAAAAACGCCTCACTAGTTTTTCACCCTGATGACGGATATACGTAGATGCTTTTTGATCCGTTATCTGATCCTCATGGTCCGTTTGTGATTGAACATAAGATTCAAAGGTTCGATACCCGAGTAACGCAGTACCACGTGCGGCCTTCATGCCTGCATCGCCGGAATGATTTTCATTTTCATACAACAAGGGATCAGCTTCCATCGCCAGACGTTGCGCCTCATGACTCGCAATGACCCATGCTGTCTCACGACTACTGGTAACTAATAATCCAAGTCGTTCTATTTTATCAGGTATCAATAAGGCTAGCTCTAACACCTGATGACCGCCGCACGAACCACCAACACAAAGAGCAATTGATTTTATCCGCAGATGGTTTCGAAGCAGTTCCTGTGCGTTTACCCAATCACGGATTGTGACCAGCGGCCAATCCATTCCATAGGGTTCATCAGACGCCGGATTGATACTTCGTGGTCCGGTTGATCCATAACACGACCCGAGAATATTCGAACAAACAATAAAATATTTAGTAGGATCAAATAATTTTCCTTTTCCGAATAAACCACTCCACCAGTCTGCAACATTGCTATTCGCAGTCAAAGCATGGCATACCCATATGACATTATCACCGGCCTCATTCAGTAGTCCATAAGTGTGATAAGCAAGGGTAATGTTATGGAAAGCTCCACCAAATTCAAGAGGAAACGATTGTGCGTGATGATAAAACAATAAACCTGGAATCTCTACCGGAATCTCGTACTCATGACCTTTCATCAGGTCTGACTTTGAAGTAAACCCCGATCGATATCGGTTATAATATCATCAATGTGTTCGAGCCCTGCTGAGATCCGGATCATCTGATCAGAAATACCTGATGCCAGTCTGGCTTCCGATGTGAGCTTTGCATGTGTTGTTGAAGCAGGGTGAGTTGCGATATTTCGTGTGTCACCCAGATTAGCTGTCAGGGATAACATCTGCAATGCATCGAGAAACTTTTTACCCTGATCGATTCCTCCGTTGATCTCAAAGGTCACAAGACCACCACCACGTTTCATTTGTTTTTTTGCAATATCATATCCCGGATGATGCGGTGAATGTGGAAAGGTTACTTTTCGAACAGCCGGATGCTGTGAAAGAAAGACATATAATTTTTCTGCATTATCACAATGACGGTCCATACGCACCGCAAGAGTTTCAAGACTTTTGGAAAGCAGCCATGCATTAAAAGGTGATAACGCAGGACCTGTGCTTCGGCAAAGCTTTTTGATTTCTGTAATCAGTTTTACATTTCCTGCCACAATACCTCCTAATACTCTTCCTTGGCCATCAATATATTTAGTGGCACTGTGTGTAATCAGATCCGCACCATAGTGTGCAGGTTGCTGCAGATAGGGTGTAGCAAAACAATTGTCTACATTTAGCAGCAGATTATTTTTTTCACAAAAACGTTTGGCTGCCGTAAGATCGATGATGTCTAATCCCGGGTTTGAAGGTGACTCCAGGAAAAACATTTTTGATGAAGGTCTCACTGCATGATACCATGACTCTTCATCCACAGGATCCACAAATGAAACATCTATACCCCAGGCAGGCAGATATTGAGTTAATACAGTGTGGGTCGATCCGAATACTGAACGCGAGCAGATCAAATGATCACCAGACGACAGGAACGCCATGAAGGATGCAAATATGGCGGACATGCCTGATGCTGTAGCCAGTGCATCTTCAGTCTGCTCCAGGGCAGCCATCTTTTCTTCCAGCTCCCGGCAATTGGGATTTGTAAACCGACTATAGATATTGCCAGCCTGTTCATCTGCAAAGACTGCACGCATCTGTTCCGCATCATCGAACATAAAACTGGATGTAGGGAACATAGGAGTACTATGTTCTTTCTGTTCAGAAATCGCTGTCTGAATTCGGATGGCAAGAGTTTCGAAGTGCATATGCGTCTCTGTAATCGAAAACCGAAGGTAGCGAATGAAGGAATACCTGTAGTCCTAGAGCGGAGGCCTCGAATTATTATACAGGTAGGCGGTTACGACCTGGCCAACAGCACCCAGCACACTTGGATCAATCACATCCATGTTATCATCATGTGTATGCCAGTGGGTGCCGAAACCTTTGGCGCTATCCAGGGGCTTATAAATGATATCAATCATGGGGATGTCCGTATAGAGATTAACAAAATAATGGTCATCTGTAAATGCGCGCCCTTTCACGTTTAGGAAAAGATCACCCTGTTTCATACCCTGCGCCATCGTCCATACTTTATCATACAGTGAATGGATTTTTGCAATTTTATCAGGTGGAAACACATTCGTAAGATCTTCTTTCTGGAACACTGCTCCTTTGGCGCCCACCATATCCAACAGGATGCCATATTCAGCACGATACGACTTCACGTGTGGATTTTGTGCCCAGTATTGGGAGCCAAGACACCAGGTATCCTGTGAGCCTTCGGATGTACCCTGATCCTCCAGATCAAATAATACAATATCTACTCCAACCGGAATTGGATTCTCCTTAAGAAGTCGTCCGATCTCCACCAAGACACCTACACCACTGCCACCATCGTCAGCACCATCAAAGGGAGTTGTTGAGTTGGTATCATCTTCATCAGCAGCAAACCTGGTATCCCAATGCGCACTGAGCAAAACTCGTCTCGCATAAGTTGGATTGAATGAAGCAATGATATTATAGCCACGTACTTCGCCTATTGTAGTGGTATTTGCTTTAAAAGATTGTTCTGAAACTGATGCACCGTACGATTTAAACTTTTGGACTAACCATTGGCGGGTAGCTTTATGGCCCGGTGACCCAGGCACTCTGGGTCCGAATGACACCTGCTTTGCCACATGTGCAAAAGCACTGTCCCGAATAAATAAGGGAACTTTTATAGACTGCACTTGTGTGGGGTCCTTTGTCGTTTCGGTGCTGACGGAAGGATCTTGTTTACAGGATGGGCTAGCTGCTATACATAAGCAAAGCAGCATGAAATATAGGTTTTGTGTTTTCAATGTATGTTTCGTTAATTGTTTTTGATTTCCCATGATGTACCTTCTTTTCCATCTTTCAATTCGATATCAATGGAAGTTAGTGTATCACGGATTTTATCGGATGTGGTCCAGTCTTTATTTTGACGTGCGGTTTGCCGCATATCAATGACAAATTGCATAAGGCCATCGAGTTGCTCCATATGATCATCAGAACCAATGGTGGATTCATCTTTTAAGCCATAAATATCAAACAGTAATGTTGTAAATCCATTTTGCAGAAGGGAAAGTGCTTCAGCTCCGGCATCATCAGGACGTAATTGACCATCCTGCATTTTATTTATGACGGTACATAATTCAAATAATCTTGCCATCGATTTGGGCACATTAAAATCATCATTCAATTCTTCGAATGCTGCTTCTATCCCTTCCCGTATTTCCTTAGCTAACGCTGAATCACTCTTTTCAGTATTGGCTTTGAGTTTTTGAAGCGTTCGGTAGGTCTCCAGTAACCTGCGATATCCTTTTTCCGCTGCTGATAAGGATGCATCATTGAGATCCAGTGTACTCGAATAATGCGCCTGCAGAAAAAAGAACCTCAGCGACATAGGCGAATACGATTTGGATATATGTGGGCTATCACCGCTAAAGAGTTGCTCGGGTGTGATGTTATTTCCTTCGCTCTTTGACATCTTGCGACCATTCAGTAATAACATATTGCTGTGAAGCCAATAATTGGCCGGGGCATGACCGCAAGCACCATAACTCTGTGCCACTTCATTTTCATGATGGGGAAATTTTAAATCATTCCCACCACCATGGATATCAAATGTTTCACCCAGGTATTTTGTGCTCATGACAGAACACTCAAGGTGCCACCCGGGAAAACCTTCTGACCAGGGAGCATTCCATCGAAGCAAATGTCGTTCATCCGCTTTGATCCAGATCGCAAAATCTGAAGGATGTCTTTTTTTATCCTGGTTTTTCAGATCTCGTGTTTCCACCAGCAGGTCATCCACTTTCCGTCCCGACAATTTTCCATAGACATCAGTATCCTTCAGCATTTTGGCGACATCAAAATAAACGCTGCCATCGACTTCATATGCATAACCTCTTTTGAGAATCGTTTCGACCATCTCAATCTGCTCCAGGATATGGCCTGTTGCACGTGGTTCAATATTTGGTTCTAATAAATTGAACCGGCGCATCATGTCATGAAAACCATTTGTATATCGCTGGACGACTTCCATGGGCTCGAGTTGCTCAAGACGCGCTTTCTTACTGATCTTATCTTCCGCATTCGAATCCGCATCTCCTTCCAGGTGCCCTACATCCGTAATATTTCGGACATAGCGGACCTTGTACCCTAGGTGCAGCAAATACCGGTAGATGACATCGAAGCTGACAAAGGTTCTGCAGTTACCAATATGGACATCGTTGTAGACGGTGGGACCGCATACATACATACCAATCCTGCCCTCAATGATGGGGACAAATTCTTCTTTCTGACCTGTGTAACTGTTATAAACCTTCAGATTCATAGCGGCAAAAATAAGCTATTGGCGGGTTACTTCAGGAGCCATCAGCATCCCGGATGCAAATACCGGAGCTTACGGGGTAATGATCGCTGTAATTGATGTGGTGGGTATCGTGATCCTTAAAAATGATCCGATCGGATCCCAGAAGATAATCAATCCGTAAGAGTGGAAGTGTACTATCATAGGTTGTGCTGAGACCAAAGCCTCTTTCCTGAAAGCTGTCGGTCAGTCCCTTTTTGAGGAGCTTATACGTATGAGATAACGGGGGATCATTTCCATCACCTACGATCAGCACAGGATATTTGCATTTATCCGCATGCTTTCGCAATGCAATTGCTTCTACGGAACGCTTTTCGGTAGTGGTGCGATACCGGCGAAAAATGAATTTGATGTTATCCCAGGTCGCCCCTTTTTTCAGATCCAGGTCGCGGGTGAGTTCTTCGGTCGTATTGGTCACCCTGTTAGACACGAGATGCATATTATAAACACGGAGCATGCCCTGTGGTGTCTTGATATCGGCCCACATGGCACTTGGACTTTTTTCGGTGCCATCGATAGATCCATTGTTTTCTATTTTATATCTCGACAAAATCCACAGACTTGATTTTGGACCGTGGATGCTATAGGTCAATCCAAACCGTTTTGCAATCTGTTCTCCTTTACTCGCTTCCTGCAGACAAATGATATCCGGGAATTCTTCCTCCTCTGCTAATGCATTGTAAACAGAATTAATTTTGCCCTTCGTATCATTCGCATTTTCAACGGGCACCATGGAAAGACCTCGTAGATTATAAGTGAGTACCCGAATCGATTCTTCACAATCGGCTGGCCCTTTTCCGGAGGGCAGGGGCTGAATATATTTCGCATGCTGATCATACCCGGCCAGGAGTGTGACAATCGAAAGAGAAGCCATCCAGTTTCTGAAAAAAATCCAACCGGTGGCAAACAGGATATTGCCAAATAAAATAAACGGATACGCAAGAGCAAGTAAGGTGAGCCATCCCCATTTTTCAACGGATACATGAGGTGTGATGTAGGTGAGGATCAGTAGGATGACGAAGAAGATGTTGACAATGAGGATCAACGTTTTTAGCCGGCTGGCCTTGGGGTTACTTCTGGCTCGCGTCATGCAGAAACTTTTTTTCCTCTTCGTTGAGACTTTCGAAACCTGTTCGTTTTATTTTGTCGAGGATCGAATCCAGTCGTTCCTGTTCACCTTCATATGGTGGCGGAGATCCCGATTGAGCTTCACGAAGTTTGGAAACAGCTCTTTGACGCACTTCCTGGGGCACTCGTCTTTTGGCAGGAGGGATAACTCTTTTTTTAGGTTTGGAAAAATAAGATTGTAAACGCCTGAATCCCGATGTCAGGTCATGTCCCTGGCGCAACATGTGCACATAGAAAAATCCAAATGCAGCACCACCGAAATGTGCCATCTGTCCTCCCGCATTTTCAAGACCCGCTAAGCTCACGAGATAGATGACCAGCAAACCAAAGACTATATATTTCAGACGCACATCTCCAAAAAAAAGTAAACGCATCTGGTAATCGGGCGCCGTCATACCGGCGGCCGCCACAATCCCCATAATGGCACCTGAAGCTCCGTGTAGCGTGCTTTGGCCATAAAACAAGGGAGCAGACAATAGGTAAACCAATGCCCCTGTAAGTCCTGAAAAGAGATATAACGGCAGCATCCGGTGATCACCCAATAAATCACCGGCAATACGTCCAAACCAATACAATACCAGCATATTGAAGATCATGTGGAACAATCCAACATGCGTAACCATGTGTGTAAAAAGAACCCAGGGATGTTTGGCATCCCACAGCACGTCTTGAGATAAAAATATGTAGGATGTAAGCCGGTAAAATAATCCGTCATGTCCATCCGGTCCCCCGGTCAGCATGATGACAAGCTTGACCAGAATGATCGCCAGGAAAATACTCACATTGACGATGATCAGACGGGTAATGGTATTACCTGTCTGAAACTGGTAGCGTATATCGTCAATGATGGATCTCAACACTTTTGTAAAAGTATGTCTATTGTGCCAAAAACGACAGATCCTGGCATATTGTTGACCGCGATTGGTCTACTTGAGGAATCTTCCCCCTGATTTCCAGTGTCGTGCAAGGATAAATCCTGCCAAAGCCCCACCCAGGTGGGCAAAGTGAGCGACATTTCCACCCGTACCCGTAATGCCCTGGTACAAACCAATTCCAATCAGAATCAATGCCATGACCCATGCTTTGATGGGTATCGGAGGAAATAAAAGCATTAATTGCCTGTCCGGATAAAGGGTAGCAAATGCAATTGTAACTCCAAAGACTGCCCCCGAAGCACCGAGAACAGAAAAGAGCGGACCCATATCTGATTGCCCCATGAGATAAGGTAAATATCCAACCAGGAAGTGAGCCGCCAAACCTGCAAGACCGGAAATCATATACAAACCCAGAAATCTTTTCGCGCCGAGAGTCATCTCTACCATTGGACCCAGGAAGAAGAGACTCATCATATTGAAGAGTATATGGTACAATTCAAAATGAGTAAACATGTAAGTAATGATTTGGTAAGGTTGGAACCTTCCGGTGGCAGGCGACCAGCAAGGCATCATCTCCGCAAACCCCTCGGGCAACAGGTGAAGTGCAATAAAAAACAGGACATTGACAATCAGAAGGTGCTTGACTATAGGGGTGATCGGCATCATATCAACTAAGATTGGGTTCTTTTTTACGATTGAAAGCGACGGAACATTTCTTCTTTCGTCATCGAAATAAAGGTTTTCCTGCCAGATGGACTCGTATACGGATTTTCAGAAGCGAGTAATTGATCAATTAATAATTTCATTTCTTCCGGCGATAAATGTTCTCCCCGTTTTCGGCTCAGATTAGCAGCAAGGGCCAGTGCGATGCGTTCCACAGGCTTCATTTCGATATCCTCCCTTCCGGATTTGAAGCGATCAAGAATATCATCAATCGCTTGCTGCGGAGAAATAACATCCGTCACCAGAGCCGGAATCCCATGAATAATAAAACTTCCGTGACCAAATTCAGCAATATCAAATCCCAGGTATTGCAGATGTGGTAAGATCTCCTGTAGCAATATCGTATCTGTTGTATTGGTTTGGATCGTCTCAGGCCACAACAGTTTTTGAACGGAAATTGCCTGGCTTGCCAATCCTTTCATAATGGACTCAAATAATATCCGCTCATGGGCGGCACGCTGATCAATAACTAATAGATCAGCAACGCCCGGAATGATAATATATCGTTGCCAGAGATGGACAGGGGGTGAAGTGAAGTGGCTATCCAGTTTTTTATCCTCTTCCTGGAAAAGTGGCTGATACGATTCGGATGAAACAGGAGGCTCATCTTTATGTAAGGAAAAGCCATCGATGGATTCGAGCAGTGCTCCCCATTTTTTAATATTCTCCTTTTCCTGGTGACGGTCTTTTTCAAAAGAACTCATGCCACCGGAAAATTGCTGTTGACCAGATTGACTTCCCGATGCACGTTCAATGGCAACTTCCTGTTCGAAGTCAAGGGAAGGGGCAATACTATATTTACCTAACGCATGCCGGCACGCAACACGAAGATAATTGTAGATGATACGTTCGTCTTCAAATTTGATTTCCTGTTTTGTAGGATGCACATTGACATCAATTTTATCAGCATTGATGTCGAGGAATAAAACGAAAAAAGGATATTGATCTTCCGGCAGGATATCTTCAAAGGCGGACTTGACTGCATGTTGCAAATAGGAGCTTCTGATAAATCTTCGGTTGACAAATAAAAATTGTTCACCTCTCGACTTTTTCGCCAGCTTGGGTTTGCCGATGTACCCTGCGAAATTGACATAGTTGGTATCTTCTTCTACAGGCACGAGGAACTCATTTATTTTTTTTCCAAAAATGTTGAGAATCCGATTTCGTAGCGAGCCGGCAGGAAGATGATACACTTCCTGATCGTTGTGGATTAATTTGAATTGTACATGTTCAAATGCAAGTGCGAGCCGGTGAAATTCATCGAGGATGTGACGCATCTCGACAGGATCACTTTTTAAAAATTTACGACGAGCCGGTACGTTGTAAAATAGATTACGCACCATGATGGAGGTGCCCACAGGACACTGGCATCCTTCCTGCACAGTTACTACAGATGCTTCGACGAGGATGCGAGTACCGATGACATCTTCATTTCGACGCGTTTTGATATCCATATGCGAGATCGCTGCAATAGAAGCAAGTGCCTCTCCGCGAAAACCCATCGTCTTGATATCAAACAGATCCTCTGCTTTCCTGAGTTTCGATGTGGCATGACGCTCAAGGCTCATCCGTGCATCTGTCGGAGACATGCCCATACCATTATCTATTACCTGTGTAAGTGTCTTTCCGGCATCTTTAATGATGACAACAATCTCAGTGGCTCCGGCATCGACTGCATTATCCAGCAACTCCTTAATGACAGAAGCCGGCCGCTGGATAACTTCTCCCGCAGCGATCTGGTTTGCAATCGAATCCGGTAATAACCTGATGATGTCCATGGAAAGAATTACGAATTACTAGTGACGAATTACGATTTTATGAAGTACGACTTACAACTTTGGATTTGCGAATTACGAAGTACGATTTTTTGATGCCAGACTTGGTGAGTTTGTCGAATCCATACCAGATGCCAGATTCCAGACTCGTGCCATCCCTATTCCGTACTTCCATTCTTCCTTGTTCTTTATTCCTTGTTCTTTATTCCTTGTTCCTTGTTCCTTGTTCTTTATTCTTTATTCCTTGTTCTTTATTCTTTATTCCTTGTTCTTTATTCCTTGTTCCTTGTTCCTTGTTCTTTATTCCTTGTTCCTTGTTCTTTATTCCTTATTCCTTGTTCTTTATTCCTTGTTCTTTATTCCTTGTTCCTTGTTCTTTATTCCTTGTTCCTTGTTCCTTGTTCCTTGTTCCTTATTCCTTGTTCCTTGTTCCTTGTTCCCTTTCCTCCTGTGATCCGTTAATATGCCCTTTCATTACTCCCGTCCATCCAGTTAATAAATGATTTATTCACCACTTTATTTCCTCCCGGTGTAGGATAGTTTCCTGAAAAATACCAATCACCAGTGTGATCGGGACATGACTGACGTAATCCCTCGAGCGTCTGGAAGATGACATCCACTTTAATCACAAGATCGTCAGGAGATACAATCTGTGCAACACGTTTGGAAATGCATTCCTCACTGACATGTGCATAGAGACCCTTGACTTCATTCGTCATCAGATGGATTGGTTTTTTCATTTGCTCCTGACAGCGTTCATAACATTCCTGGATAAGATGTTCCTTGCCCTGCTCGCGTAGTATTTCGATCAATGCTTTAAAAGCAACAAACTCTCCCATCCTGGACATATCAATGCCATAACAATCCGGATATCGGATTTGCGGTGCACTGCTGACCACGATGATTCGTTTTGGTTTTAACCGCAATGCTACCATTCTTACAATGGAATCTCTCAGCGTCGTTCCACGAACGATTGAATCATCCAACAGAACCAGTGTATCGATATCATTTTGGATGATGCCATAGGTAACATCGTATACATGAGACACCATTTCATGCCGTGTGTCAATGCTGGCGATAAATGTTCTTAGTTTTTCATCCTTGTTGGCCAATTTTTCAATACGGGGCTGTTTGGCAAGCAGTGTTTGAATTTTTTCCGCGCTCATCTTGCCATTCGCTGCAATGATTTTCTCAGCTTTGATTTTACTATACGCTTCGTGCAGACCATCCATCATGCCATAAAAAGCTGCTTCAGCTGTATTTGGCACATAGGTAAAAACGGTATCATCAAAATTGTAGTCAACTGCCTGAAGGACTTTTTCCACCAGGTTATGACCAAGGTTTTTACGCTCTACATAGATGTCCTTATCAGAGCCACGACTGAAATAAATACGTTCGAATGAGCAACTTCTTTTTTCTTTCTTTTCGGTGAAGGGTACCACTTCATGTTTCCCATCCTTTTTAATGATCAATGCATGACCGGGTTCCAGTTCTTCAATGAAACGTGCACTTACATTTAATGTCGTCTGTAAGGCAGGTCGTTCTGATGCTGCAGCGATGATCTCATCATCCGCATAATAGAAACACGGGCGGATCCCGTTAGGATCCCGGAAAATAAAGGCATCACCGTGACCAACCATGCCCGCCATAACATATCCCCCGTCGAATTTTTTACATGCATTCCGAAGAATTCGTTGGATATCCAGATTTTCAATGATCAGATCAGTGATTCGCTCATTGCCATATCCGTCCGATTTATACCATTTAAATAGTCGCTCAACTTCACTTTCCAGGAAGTGGCCGATTTTTTCAAGCACCGTCACTGTGTCGGAGCGTTCCTTGGGATATTGACCGAGTTTGACAAGTTCATCAAAGAGTTCGTCGACATTGGTCAGGTTAAAATTTCCGGCGAGGACCAGGTTTCGGGTGATCCAGTTGTTGAGCCGTACGAACGGATGACAGGTTTCAATCGAATTGTCGCCGTGTGTTCCATAACGGAGGTGGCCCATCAGGACTTCGCCGGTGTAGGGCTTATGTTCTTTAAGCCATTGACCATCACTGAGCTGCTCCGGGGTCAGATTTTCAAAATGATGAAAGATACCCTGGAAAACTTCTTTCAGATACTGGGGACTGTTGCTGCGTTTACGACTGATGTAGCGTGAACCTGGTTGAGGATCGAGTTTAATGGTCACCACGCCGGCGCCATCCTGGCCACGATTTCTCATTTTCTGAAGCAGGAGCTGCAGGGTATAGATTCCATGCAGGGCAGTACCATACTTTTCCTGGTAGTATTGTAATGGTTTCAGTAGTCTGATCAGTGCTATGCCGCACTCATGCTTTATCTGATCACTCATTAGAGGGGGCAAAAATAGGCAAATTTTGAGTGGCCTATTTGTTCTGTTTGTTAATGATAAAAGAAGCCTCTGTCGATCTTTCAAACAGGCATTTCCCAGGAATATTATCTTGTTGGACGAAATCACGATATTCCTATGAGAACATTTCTACTTTTTCTCCTCTGCAGCCTGATTAACAACTTGTCACATGCACAGGAATGGGACCCCGTTGCTGCCATTCCTGGATTTTTAACAGACCATTCATATGGATTTGGTCTCAATGGTAAAGGGTATCTCGTGGCAGGGACTACTGAATTTGACGGGCCTACCAGTGCTTTTTACCAGTATGACCCTATTGCTGATATCTGGACTGCGCTTGATTCTTTTCCCGGTCCTGCCCGTGGATATGGCATTGGGGATGTCTGGGATGGTAAAGCCTATTTTGGTTTTGGTACGAGTACTACAGAACAACTGAAAGATCTCTGGGTATTTGATCCGGATTCCATGAAGTGGACATCTCTGGACACTTGTCTGTGCGACCCGCGTCTGCACCCGGCTTTTGTAGCGCATAATGGGAAAATTTTTGTCGGCCTCGGCAACAATAGCAACGGCAACCTGAATGATTGGTGGGAATATGATATTGCGTCTGGCGCTTGGGAGCGGAAACCGGACTTTCCGGGTAGTAGAAGACATCACCCTTATATGTTTGCTATCGGAGACTATATCTACACCGGTTTCGGTCACGGAGCGGCCATCTATAAAGAATGGTATCGATATCATCCGGCTACAGAAACCTGGCTTCAGGTAGCGGATCTGCCTGCCGAGGGACGTGTTGCCGGCACCCAGTTTTCATACGGTGACCGCGGATATGTCCTGAGTGGAGACGGTGAAAATCATTCTTCCATGGAAGAAGGAGAGTTTTGGGAATATAATCCGGTTACGAATGATTGGCTTCAACTTCCTCCGCATCCCGGCAAATCTCGATGGGCCCCGTCTTCATTTATCATCGATGGTGATGTGTACATCATTAATGGTTCATCTTTTTTCACCGGCTCGGGATATGTCTTCCAGGAGGAGGCGTTTAAATTTGATTTGGAAGCATTGATTTCTTCATCTGCAGAACCTGAAAAAGAGATTGATGTGGCTGTGTGGCCAAATCCGGTGAAAGAGAAATTATTTTTTGATGCTGGTCAAAAAGAGATTACTTCCCTCCAGATATATTCGCTGAATGGTGCATTAGTTCTGGATCAGTATGGTATGCATGAATCAGTAGATGTATCAAAACTTCGTGCAGGTATGTATGAAGTCGTATTGAAAATTGACAATACCTATGTCAGCAAAATGATTTACAGAAAATAAACATTACACGCCAAGGGCAAATGTCAAGATGAGAACCAATCATATGAGGAAACAGTAGAATATTTGTAACTATTCAGCTCAAATCTAACAAGATGCCTGAGGGTTATACATATTACAAATAATGTTTATATTGATCTACAAGGTCTATAAGCATTGACACACAAGGAACGGTACGAAATATCTGAGCGGCGTACAGCTGAGCTGGAGCACCTGGTAGAGGAGTTACGCGATAAAATCCGATTCATCGGGACTTTACTTTATTTCTGTCTTTTATACGAATTCACAGCCTTTCACAAGGTAGATTTATCTGAATTAGCAATCTCTTGTAACATGAAGTGCAGTAAAATAATAACTGTATCAATCCAATATTGTTCTTGATGGAATGGCTCAATTTGATACTAGTACACTTAACAGTGGACTGTATTTTGTAAAACGAATTGATCAAAATAATAACATCGCCTTAAAAAAAGTTTCTATAATTCATTAACTCAAGATTAATTGCCGATACTAAAAACTTGTATCTAATTTAATTACAACCCAAGCGCTGCCTGCATCAAGTACGCGCATACAATTGCACCATACGTGCCTAAAGCATATCCGAGTACAGCGATTAATACTCCCACCGGTGCAAGGGAAGGACTGAAGGCACTGGCCACAATCGGTGCAGAGGCCGCTCCTCCTATATTAGCCTGTGACCCCACTGCCATAAAAAAGAATGGAGCCCTGATCAGCTTCGCAACGCCAATCATCAATAACGCATGAATGGATATCCATATCAGGCCAATGGCAAACAATCCCAGATTGCTAAAGACTTCTTTGAGATTCATTTGCATACCTATCGTGGCGACCAGAATATATATGAAAATACTTCCCCATTTTGAAGCACCCACACCTTCCAATTTTCTAAAACGGGTAAATGAAATCATTAAACCAAATGTTGTCGCAATTAAGACAATCCAAAAAAATACGCTGATGATCGATTCCAGTCGTAAGGCTTTCATCTTGGGCTCGATAGTCTGAAGCGCCGGTACAATCATGTCTGCTGCCAGGTGAGAGATAGCAACACCACCAAAGGTTACCGCCATGAGGGTGAATAGATCAAGTGTTGTGGGTATTTTTTCAATACTCAGTCGGTAGTCGGATATTTTTTTCTTTAATTCTTCGATAGCGCTGGTATCAGCTTTAAGCCACTTGTCTATCTTTTCGGTGCGGCTGGCTCCATAAAGTAACATGCCCATCCAGACATTGGCAACGACGACATCGATGACAACCATAGTGCCAAATAAACCATCGGGAACACTGAAGATTTCCTTCATAGCAGCCTGATTGGCACCACCTCCAATCCAGCTTCCCGCTATACAACTTAATCCCTTCCAAAGATCATCAGGTGCAGCACCAATCACCTCAGGAAAAAGCCACGCAGTGACAAGTAAGGCTATCGGTCCTCCCAGTATTACACCCACCGTCCCGGTAAGAAACATAATCAACGCCTTGGGTCCCAAATTGAGAATTGCCTTCATATCAATACTCAGGCAAAAGAGAATTAGACTTGCAGGAAGGAAATACCTGGAAGCAATGGTATACAGTTTACTGCTTTCACCGGAAATTAATCCAAGTGGCCAGTTAAGCAGAGCAGGAATAAAATAACACAACAGCAAGGCAGGTAGAAAGGCATAGAATTTTTTCCAAAAACGAACATCGAGCGATGATGTATAAAATATCAGCGCAAGAACTGTAAGCAAGAGGCCAAAAATTACAGCATCATTTGTGATGAGCGCAGTTACGACGGGTTGTGTTTCATCCATGACCAGCAAGATACATTTCGGTAATCAGTATTTGGTAATCAAA
>JBBREG010000010.1:0-34317 GCA_038203125.1 Chitinophagales bacterium | reverse complement strand
AGGAGGATTGCAGGGATTGGAAGGAGCGTATTATCGCAAACCGGAATTGTGGAGAGAATATAGGACTACTTTACATTCATACTCATCTGCAGATATCTGCCTCATCTGATTGCTAATCTATCTTAAAGTTCACATATGTAAGTGATGTTTAAACATCCATTTTAGGGCGGCATAGGCTGTAATTGTCCAGAAGGCGGCATATGCACGTCTTACAAAAATTCAACCACCAACGAATCAAAACTTACCTTATCTTTCCATTACCCAAATTAGAATTGATAAAATTTTCTCGTTAGGCAATTTAGCCTTCTGCATTTTCCTGAATTAAGATCACTCAGGCGTTGATTTTTTTTACCTTGAAAATGTACATCTATGAAACCACTAAGCCTTTTCTTTGTTGCATTACTACTTCTAGTTGGATATATTCAAAGCATTGCCCAAATAACCTGTTATACACATGATAATTCAGCTTCTTCATTAGCAGTCACTTGCACTGATTTGGAGCATTTCATACCCACTGAATCAACTCCAATATTAACTGTGCGTTTAGCTTTTCACGTCATTCAGCGCGAAGCCCCTCTTTCTAAAGGTAATTTTGATGAAAATGATGAGGATGATGTAGACTTCCTATATGCTGTCCGTGATCGGCTTAATGCTCTCTATGGATCTGGGCAGGAACAATGGTGTGAGTGTGGCTATGTAGAAACTAATCATATCCGTGACACAAGGATTCGGTTTGAATTGGTTGACATTTATTATCATCGAGACAATGCTGGGTATGTAAATTATGATGGAACATATAACAATCCATATAATTATAATGAATATGCTACTTGACAGGCAGTGATGTTCTCAACGTGTTCTTTAGCAATCCTCCACTTAATGCAGCATCAGGTGTTAGTACTGGCGCCTATGTTGGTATGTTCAACTGGTATAATGAATATATCCAGGATAATGCTAACCCATGGGGCACTGGAAACCTTTTAGGTCATGAGATTGGACATATGTTCGACCTTCAACATTCTTATTGCGCCGCTGGACGATTCTCAGATATGTGTCAGTCAGAAGATATTCTAAGTAGTTGTTTTTCTGATGGGCCTTTTTGTGCAGATAGAGAAGAAGACTGCGACTGCGGAAATAATTTTATGAGTTATTCTCGATTAGCCGATTACATTTCTCCATTACAGCAACTGTATTAACTGCACAAGGGTATATGTATTTAGTAGGGCTCAATGCAACTAATCAAATGCCAGCAAGAGATAGCATACGTGGTAAAATGTTATCATTAATAAATTATAAAGAGGCGTTGCTTCGGTATGTTGTAGATTCATTGGTTGAAGTTGAAGAATTTAATGAAGCGGATGATTTATTAATAGATGATGGAGGTCAATTTGCCCGTGAAACACGTGTTGGTTTACAAATATTACAAGGAAATCTTTCTGGGCAAAGAGCATCCTAACTACCTGGCCAATTTCAGCAACATCTGACTTACACAATTACAAATTTCAAGCTCTAGGTCTATAGGTTTAATTATTATTAATTGCAGAATTACGAATGTTAAAATTAAAACATTATCAATGAGACAAACAAATGATCTGCTGTGTAATTATTTTAACTGTTTCAAAATTTCACCTTCGATCACCCTCGGATAATAATAATGCTCGAGCCTCAGGACCTTATTAGCAATATCGGTAGCAGAATCTTCCGGATCTAATTCAACTTCTTTTTGAAAAATAACATCTCCATTGTCATACTGCTCATCAACATGATGAATGGTAATGCCGGAAATTAAATCACCAGACTCTTTCACTTTTTCATGCACATGTATACCGTGCATACCATGTCCGCCATATTTGGGGAGTAGGGCCGGATGAATATTTACGATTCGACCTTCGTATTCAGAGACCAGATATGCTGGAAGCAATAGAAGAAAACCTGCAAGAATAATATGTGTGATATCCCTGGTGTGCAGAGCAGGCAGCACAAATTCCGGTTGACCCCATTCAGATTTTGGAATGATCACACTTGCAATGCCATGTCGATCAGCAACCTGGAGTACACCGGCCATTGCTCTGTTCGTGATGATCAGGCATATCCGGATGGTTGGATGATCCTTGAAGTGCGTACAGATCTGATCAGCATTACTGCCTGTGCCGGAAGCAAAAATGGCCAGATGATACTTACCCTCTGATGACGTTGTATTTGCCACTATTGGACGGATCTAATTTTCGCATGATATCATACACAGTGGACTTTTGGGTACGATCCCCATTTTTCATGATGGCTACGATCTCATCCCCTTTGGTGGTGACAAACATCAATACGCCAACACTATTAGGATAAGAAATATTCGTCTTATCAATTTCTTTCAGTGCGTCTACCATCGTACCTAATGCAAGTACGGGATTACTATGCAATACATCCAGGCTCTTGCGATGATAATTATACCATGCTTCACGGAAGGATTTAAATCTTGAATTCATCAGGTTTTCGATGATCCAATACCGGGTAGTCTTTCTGCTTAATGCCGTCCAGCCTTTGTCATTTTCAGAGACCGTGGTGGGCACCTGGTTAATAATTGCCTGTGCTTTTTGAAAATATACATCACCACCACCAGGTGCAAAACTTTCAGCATCTAAACCCAGGATAAGTTGAGCATAAAAGCTAAATACAGCGGAAAGATTGTCTTTAAAAAAATCAGTACCATTTTCAATGGGTTGAAATTCCTGGTATGGAAAAATAATCTCTCTGTCCACGTGATTGATAAGTACGGTTTTATACTCACTACCATACACGGGCCTGATGGCTTTGATTGCTATATCTGCCTGAAAATTATTGGTACCCAGTTCAGCAGCGATATTGATCTGGACATTGACGTCGATACGCTCATGAGGTTTGTATTCATCTTCTGTAAATCGTTCCTGGTTGAGGAATTCCTGGACATCACGCTCAAGTGTTTTAAATACGGCAGGATCCGTGCTTTGAAGTTTAGGGGTGCTGACCGTAACGACAGCTTTAAATTCCTGTGCCTGAAGACCGCAGGTGATCAGCAGGAAAAGGAAAGGCAGGATTCGAAACAAAGAGCTATTTTTTACCATGAATCAATTCTTTAATGGCATCCACAACATCACGTGCCACATCTTTTTTTGATTTTAACTGAAAGTTCTCCCGTTTATTGCCCGGAAAGAGAAATGAGACCTTATTTGTGTCATGACCAAACCCGGCACCTGCTTCACGAGGGTTATTCAGGACGATCATGTCCATATTCTTTTTAGTCAATTTATCAAGCGCGTTAGCTTCTTCATTATTTGTTTCCAGCGCAAAACCCACTAACACTTGTGCAGGTAATTTTTTACTACCGAGAGAGGCTGCAATATCCGGTGTGCGGATTAATTCCAGTGTGAGGATATCCGAATTCTTCTTGATTTTTTCTGTTGCCACAGTTGCTGGTTTGTAATCAGCTATAGCTGCTGCCAGGACCGCCACATCGGATGACGAAAAGGCATCTTCACATATTGACAACATTTCATCTGCGGAGGTAATGCGGCTTACACGGATTCGCTCATCAGCAGGAAGTATACTATCAGGACCCAATACAAGATGAACCTCCGCTCCACGCTGCACAAATTCTTCTGCAATGGCAACTCCCATTTTGCCGGTACTATGATTACCAACATATCTGACAGGATCTATGGCTTCATACGTCGGTCCCGCATTCACTAACACACGTACACCTGACATATCCTCCTGATAATGGAAATGTAATTGAAGTCTTTCCATGATTTCTTCCGGTTCTGCCATGCGACCGGGACCAGTAAGACCACTGGCCAGCTCGCCTGTGCCCACATCGATCAGGAAATTACCGTAGGATTGGAGCCTGCTGATATTTTCCTGCGTAGAAGGGTGGACCCACATATCGAGGTCCATGGCAGGTGCAAAAAAAACAGGGCATCGGGCACTTAGATAGGTGGCTGCCAACATATCTGATGCAAGTCCTAAAGCACATCGGGCGATTGTATGAGCCGTAGCAGGCGCAATGACAAGGGCATCAGCCCACATTCCCCATTCCACATGGTTGGTCCATGCAGCACCATCATGAATATCGGACGCGACTGGGTATTTACTAAGTGTGGATAACGTAAGCGGAGAAATAAAATCCTTTGCCGAGGACGTCATGATCACCCTGACGGATGCTCCTTCCTTAGTCAGTAAACGAACCAGATAAGCAGCTTTGTAAGCGGCTATGCTGCCCGATATTCCAAGAAGGATCTTTTTGCCTGTCAAAGAAGACATGTTCCGTTACAGATTGGTGACTGATGATCACTCACTATCTTCCGGGAAATCTTCTTCTCTAACGACGGGCTCAGGGTAACGCCACTCCAGGTCACCATTGATGAATTCTTCAGTAGCCAGGATTGTAGGGCTTGCCATTTTTTCATAGGAGCGTGAGATTTCGATCTGCTCTTTATTCTCATGGATCTCTTCAATCGTTTCTGTCACCACTACAAATTCCTCCAACTTGTCATGTAACTCTTTCTTCAACTCTGTGGACAATTGTCGGGCGCGTTTTGAGATCACAGCAATTGATTCATAGATGTTGGCAGTCCGGGTGGAAAGATCTTTGATGTCTCTTGCTTTGACATTCGGATCAATGGCAGTGCTCAGATTTTTAATATTACTCATTTTGACAAATTTTTAGCGTTAGCATCTATTTTCTTGTGGATCTCTCTCGCATCATTGAGATGAGCTCCTTTTGGAAAGCGATTGATATATTCCTGGTACCGGGTGTTAGCTTCTTCATACCGCTCAGCACGTTTATCATACACACTGTTGACGGCATATTCATAAGCTGACTTCACCATCAGGAAGCGGACTTCTTCAGCACGTGTGGATTCCGGAAATTCGGAAAGCATATTGTCAAATGCAGTGATGGCCGCATTGAACTGGCTGAGGTCATAATACAGGACACCCTGCGCGTATGCTTTTGCTTCCAGTTTGGCACGTAGCTCATCGATGAGTTTGTTGCATTCTGCCACGCGTTCACTTGCAGGATATTTATTGGCGAAGTCCTGGAAACCATCGATCGCTTTGACGGATGGGTTCTGGTCAAGACGGAATGATGGGGACTGTTTGTAGTAGGAATAAGCTGTCATAAAATCTGATTCCTCGGCAAATGAACTGTATGCAAATGTGGAAGAGAAATTGGTGAAATACGTTGCAGCCAGAGCATAGTTACCCAGGTGATAGTGGGTATATGCGTATTTGAAGAATAATTCTTCCCCCTGGCGTGTCCCTCGGTATTGATTCAGGACCAACTCCATCAGGGTCTGGGCTTTCAGATATTCTTCCTTATCATAGTATTTGATCGACTCCTTGAGGATACGTTCCGGATCATTACTTAGACGGACCTGCTCGAAGGAACTCTTACAGGCGTATAAGGTGCTGACAGTCAATAAAATGTAAAGGAAAAACCGCATGGAGGCTACTTAAAATGGTTGGCAAAGATACTACTTATAAGTCTTTCTTCCGGCATTCCTTCATCCTGTCAATCAATGTTTTATAGTGTTTCAGGATGAGACCGGGAGACGTTCCAAAACGTCGGCAATGTGCCTGTCATTGCTTAAGCGAGGTACCTTATTTTGACCACCGAGTTTGCCAATAGATTGCATGTAGTGTTTGAAGGCTCCCTGAGCCAATGATCTGACTTTTAACGGTTGCAGGATCTGCCCTTTGATCAGGTCTTCATAGTAGAGATTTTGGCTGACCATAGCATTATTGAGGTCTCTTGAAAAGCCCATCATATCGATTGGTTTCTCGGCAAACTCAATCCACCATTCATGGTAAGGTTTTTCAACCTGCAACGGATTCACCCGGGGCGCAACAGTAAATTCATTAATGCGGCATGGATGAAATGCAACAGTTTGCCTGAGGGCTTCTTCTACTTCTTTGGCGATGACATGTTCACCAAATGCGGATATAAAATGTTTCGTCCTGCCGGTGACTTTAATTCTTGGAGGAGACGTTGAAATAAATTCAACTGTATCACCAATATCATATGCCCACATACCCGCATTCGTACTCATGATTACCGCATAGTCTTTTCCAACTTCCACATCATGTAATCGGAGACGAACGGGTTGAGATGAATTTATTTCTGATACCGGAATAAATTCGAAGAAGATCCCTTTGTTGCAACTCAACAGAAGCCCATCTTGTATGTCAGCCGTATCCTGGTAAGCAATAAAACCTTCTGAGGCCGGATATGTCTCCATGCTTGCAATTTTACCACCGGTTAATTTTTCAAGCTGACTTCGATAGGGTTCATAGTTTACACCACCATAAACAAAGAGTTGAAGATTTGGAAATACGTCGAGGATGGTTTTTTTTCCGGAAAGTGATAATATTCTCTCGTAATACATCTGCACCCACGGTGGAATACCACTGATAAGTCGAAGATCCTTACCAATGGTTTCTTTTGCAATCTGATCTACTTTCAATTCCCAATCCTCAATACAATTCGTTTTATACGTGGGCAATTGATTGGCACGTAACCAACCTGGCACCCAGTGATTAATAATACCTGAGAGTCTCCCTGTTGGTATGTCACCTTTTTTTTCAAGTTCCGGGGATCCTGACAGGAAGATCATTTTACCTTCAAAAAGGTTGTTGAGATTCATGATCGAACTCATGTTGAATAGTGCGTCTCTCGCATTACCTACATGATTTGGAATACTGTCACGTGTGATGGGAATATATTTCACACCACTGGTCGTGCCTGAAGTTTTGGCTAAGTAGAGTGGAAGGCCAGGCCATAGTACATCTTCTTCTCCGGTAATAATTTTATCAATGTATGGACGGATTGATTCGTAATCGCCCGAAGGCACCTGCCTGATAAAATCAGCGTGATTTTTTATGGAAGGAAACCCGTGATCTTTTCCGAAGTGTGTTTGGGAGCCGTGTTTGATAAGCTGTGCAAACACATCATCCTGGTGACGCAATGCCTGTTGTGCTTCGCGTTCGATACGTCGTCGGGTGACTTTGGCGACGGCATTGATGACTTTATGTTTGATTCCCATGCATCAGGATCAGTCCAGACGCAGATCTTCTACATGTACGCCCGGATGAGCTTCGGGGTGAAAGGTAAAAAGTTTAGCAGGATCCCAGGCTACAGGGTTTACAACAGATCCAATCGTCATATCCTGACGTGAACCATCAGACGAGAGTGCATTGATATAATTCAATGTTCCGTTTCTAACACCGATAGTAAATTTTGAATAATCATCAAAACGACCCTTTAGAGGTTTAGCTTCTATGATAGAGAGCCCGTCTTTCGTGTTTATCAGGGTAAAGACAAGATCTTTTGATTTATGCAGTTGCAGGAAATCGGAGGGTCCGATCCAGTCCTGCCCGGTAGATTCATTATAGATATTGACTTCATTCGGGCCTTTCAGATATACCCAGCGGATCTGGCCATTGGAGATGATATTGTAATCTTTCAATTCCAGCCTGTACCCGTTACCACCCTGGTAGTATACACCATCGCTATTCATAGGCTGTTGGCCTGGAATAGCAGTCCTGACTTTAAAGTTCACCTGGATATTGCCCGTAGCGTAAGCTTTTCCCGCTTTTGTCAGCAAAGCCAATGCCTCCGGATCGGAATCCTTAGCCGATAGATATTGACCAAAACCAGTTGTTGCTGTAACGGCAACCAGGCAACAGATCATCAATAAAGCCTTCATAATGTATGTCTTAAGTCTACTTCTGAAACGCAAAAGTAGACCAAAAGTAACAGCCTGACCTGTTAATGAGTTATGAAGAGAGGAGAAACCTTATCCTAATGAGTATGAATTGTTTCTCAATATCTACAGCAACAACCTTGGCAATTGACAATCAATTTGAGGATGTGTTTAGAAAGTTTAGGCATGATTTCTTTGAAATCACTTGTTTAGAGTGTTTAGTTTTTTTAAACCTTTCTAAACTTCCTAAACCTTCAAAACCGAATGTTTTGAAACTAAACTCTATTTCAAGTGGAAAATCAATTGCACAGGTATGACTTCTCCAACGATTAATTCTTACTCCGCATACGGGAGATTAACGAATCAAGATCTGTCTCTGTAAACATCAGTACATCCCGGGGTTTGCTCCCTTCTGCAGGACCGACAACGCCAACAGCCTGCAACTGATCCATGATCCGTCCAGCCCGGTTGTACCCAAGCTTCAATCTGCGTTGGATCATCGAAGTACTGCCATGCTGGTTTTGGATGACCAATCTTGCGGCATCTTCAAACATATCATCGAGTTCAGAATAGGTCATGCCGTCCGTGCCCGAAATAGTTTCATCATCCCCAACATACTCTGGTAAATAATATGGTTCAGGATATCCTTTTTGATCAGAGATATGATTGATTACAGATTCAACTTCCGGGGTATCTACAAATGCACACTGCAGACGTATCATGTTACTGCCGATCGACAGGAGCATGTCACCCTGACCGATGAGTTGTTCGGCGCCTCCCATGTCGAGAATCGTACGGCTGTCAACTTTCGATGCCACTTTGTATGCAAGACGTGCGGGGAAGTTTGCTTTAATCACACCTGTGATAATATTTACAGATGGTCGTTGTGTTGCAATGATCAGGTGAATACCAACTGCACGTGCTAATTGCGCAAGGCGTGCGATCGGCATCTCAACTTCTTTACCTGCCGTCATGATCAGATCGGCAAACTCATCAATGACCAAAACAATGAAAGGCATAAACCTGTGGCCCTTTAATGGGTTCAATTGACGATTGACAAATTTCTCATTATATTCTTTCAGGTTACGTGCATGAGCTTTTTTCAACAGATCATATCTGTCATCCATTTCAATACAAAGAGAATTGAGTGTATGGATTACTTTTTTCGTTTCCGTTACGATAGGTTCATCCTGGTCGGGAAGAAATGCGAGAAAATGGTTTGCAAGTTTGGCATACGGAAATAGTTCTACCTTCTTGGGATCGATCAGGACTAACTTGAGTTGCGATGGGTGTTTGCGATAGAGTAGGGACATCAATACTGTATTGATACCTACTGATTTACCTTGCCCGGTGGCACCTGCGATCAACAGGTGCGGCATTTTTGCAAGGTCTGCTACAAATACTTCATTAGAAATGGTTTTACCTAATGCAATAGGCAGATCCATCTTTCCTGTGATAAATTTATCAGACGCTAAAACTTCTTTCAGTGAAACAATTTGTTTCCTTTTATTCGGCACTTCAATACCAATCGTACCCTTGCCGGGAATTGGTGCGATAATGCGTATGCCTAATGCAGAAAGGCTCAGCGCGATATCATCTTCCAGGTTTTTAATTTTTGAAATACGGATACCCGGCTTCGGAATGATTTCATACAATGTCACAGTCGGGCCTATGGTAGCCCGGATCTTCGTGATCTCGATTTTGTAATTGAGTAATGTTTCAATGATCTGATCTTTGTTTGCCTCAACCTCTGTCCGATCGATCTGGATTTTTTCATCCGGATATTCGAGCAATAATTCTAAAACCGGAGCCACATAGGATGAAAGATCTAATGTCGGATCGTAGGGTTCACTGTGCTCATTGTTTTCCTGGTCCATCAGGAATACCTTATCCTGCACACCACTGAATGTAGGCGGCAGATGAGATTCTGCAAATGCATTTGCTATTTCAGTTGCATCCGGCAGGTTCTGGATTTCCAGTTCGGGATTCATAGTCAGAGGTGATGAGCCTTTGACAGGAGGTTCGATAATCAATTCGAGACTATCGATGTCATCCTCATCATCGAGAGATACTTTTTCACCGCTCGCTTCATCATTTTTATTCAGGTATTTTTTCAGAAAACCTGGTTGTAATGATCCTTCCTCTTCTTCTTCTTCTTCCTCTTCAGTCTCTTCTTCCTCTTCATCTTCTTCAATAGGATCTGCTAACGGATCGTATGCAGGTTTAGGTTTCTTTTTGAAAAAATCGAGACCTAGTTCGGCCATACTGAGTTTCCATGCGGGCATTTTGACTGAAGGAACAGAGAGAAATTCTCCTTTCCAGGAAATGGTGGGGTTGAACTGGATGATAAAAGTTGCTACGAGAATAAATAATAAACCCAGCGCAACACCTGCGTTCCCCATAAATTTTGAAAGCCAGGTTACCGTGCTTTCACCGAAAGCTCCGCCCCATGGAAAATTTGCTGATGATGCTATGAAAGCGAAGAGCATCGAGCAGTATACCATGACAAGGATAGATTTACCTGCACGTAAGTACCATGTCTGGAGTGCGGCTCCTACCAATTTGCGCAATCCGAACCCTATCATTAAGATGGGGAGGACGAGGGATGTGATTCCAAAGCCCCAGTAAATGAGTGCATTTCCGGCTACGGCGCCCAGGCGGCCTAGCCAGTTGGCGACGAGGAGATCTCCTTCCCCCAGTGCGCTGAAGGGGTAGTTGAGAATCTTATCCTGATCTACTTTCCATGTAAAAACATAGGAGATGCCTGCTACGAGGACGTAGACTCCGATCAGGATCAGGGTGACGCCAATCAATTTTGGAAACCGCTGATCCTTTATAAATGAGGTCTTTGCGGCTACTTTTTTGGCTTTACCCCGCGCTGGAGCGGCAGCTTTTTTATTCTTTCGTACAAATATGGACATAAGCAATGAGACTTATTTCCTGTCTTGGGATGACGGTCAAATATAAGTATTATCCACAATGTAAGGTGTATATACATTATTTTTTTATTTAATATGTTTAGACATCCATTATCAGAATTTAGTAAGGAGAAAGGAGGGTGGTTGAGGGAGGGAGAATAAAAATTTCGGAGAAGTGTTAAATATTGTCGTTGTATGAACGTTTGCGAACGGCTATTACGAATATTTATTTGAAGATCAATAATTTACGCATTATGAATAAATATATGTCGTTGTATGTTTAAAACTTATTACACACCTCAAATTTTCCCTCAGATATTCCTCCACACCTCAAGCCACACCCCTCCCACATTTTCACCCTCCATAATCCCCTTGACATATCCTCCCTGCAAAAAGCAACTTACCTTCGCCCCGCCTTTTTAAATAAGCAATCTATTATGGATAAGATTTTCATCGCCGGCGCAGGTGGTATCGGACGTGCCGCAGCTTTATTAATCCTGGATGCCCAGGATTGGGAATGTGGTGTAGTGTTGGGTGATGCCTCCGAACTCCAACTACAAGAAGCCGTGCAGTGGATCCGACAGGGTATCGGACAACAAGGAAAGCTCGAAACTTTTGTCATGACTTCACTTGACGATGCAACTCTTTACGAAAAGCCATTACGTGATTGTATTGTCCTCCTGGATTGCCTGCCGGGTGCCTTCGCGCCAGATATGGCTCGCCTGTGTCTGGAATACGGTCTCCATTATGCCAACCTCACTGAATATGTTAAAGAAACTCAGGAGATCATTGAAATGGCAAAAGATGCGGAAACAGGTTTTATCCTCCAGACAGGATTAGCTCCCGGATATATCAATAACCTGGCGATGCATTTGATCGATTCATTCAAAGAAAAATACGGCGTTGAAAAATTGGAGCGCCTCTCCATGCGGGTAGGTGCATTGACACAATACACGGAGTCTCCACATTATTACGGTTTCACCTGGAGCACCATAGGTGTAGCAACAGAATACGTAGAAAATTCAGAAGCTGTACGTAACAATGAAATTGTACATCTCCCCTCATTGTCTGAAAAGGAAACCCTCATCATCAACGGTCGCAGGTATGAAGCTGACCTGACGAGTGGTGGAGCTGCAGACTTGCCACATGAGCTGAAAGATCATATTGCGCACATCGATTATAAAACCATACGCTATCCCGGACATTATGAATGGGTGCAGGCCTGGTTGAATACACATAGTGACAGCAAAGAAAAAATTCAGGAACTCGAGCGATATATGATGGAGACTGTTCCCCATGTAGAGGATGATGTCATTGTGATCTATGCATCCGTAACCGGATATGATAAATATGGTCATCTGCGCTCAATACAACATGCCCAACACGTCTATCCGCTCATGGTGGGTAATATTACCATGCGGGCCATTCAAACCTGTACTGCTGCTCCGTTAGTGGAGTGCGCACGGTTATTAATGAGTGGTGAATATCAGGGCGTCATCACCCAAACGCAAATCGATCCTTCCGCAATACTGGAAGGTACCATCGTCAAACAGGCATTTCAGGAGATATCTGAAGGCTGATCCCGTTGAGCATGTTTGAGGTCCTGTAACATCATCAGTTGCCGCATATGCGTCCAGCTCATCAGCATGGAGATAAGGATCATTGCTATAAATGCCATGATGATGGCTCCTGTGTAAAAGCTCTCAGGACGAAAGAAAATAGAAAGCACCATCCCCAGAGCTAAAACAATAGCGATGCTGATTCTCACAGGTGTACCCGCTTTAAAGGTATTGGACTGTTCAGTCAGAAATTTTTCAACTTGGATGATGGTTTGATCGGGGCCAGGATGGCGAAGTAGTACCTGAAGCATCTGGTATCTCCGGATAAATGCCTGTATCCCAAGAAATACACCAAACAGTCCTGCAATCCAGGCAAAACCCTGAATGACCGGATCCGCATGGGATCTCAGGAATAGATATAAGACAACCAATGCCGCACCAAGGAGTGCAACTATGAAAGTCTGTTGATTAATTTTTTTACGGAAAGTAGAGAGTGCTTCGCTAATCATTCATTTTATGAAACCATCAAATTAATTGTGTCGGATACTCCTTGTGGAATTCGTATTTGATCACATCAAACGAAGTCACGATTCCGTGCAGTTCACCATCTTTAACAATAGGCACTGCATGAAACAGGTTTTCAAGGAATAATTCTGCTGCTGAACCAATTTTATCTTCTGGTTCAAGCGTAGCCACATGGGTCGTCATGACATCACGGATCGTGACATCGTCGAGGTCTTTTCCAATGTTGGCTCCATTCATCTTAAAGAGATCATAAGTTGTCAGGATGCCCACCAGTCTGGACCCTTTTACAATGGGTAGGTGATGAACCTTGTTCTGAAGGAAGATTCTCCGGGCGGTAGCCAGGGAATCATCCTGATCAGCAGTAATGACATCACGGGTCATAATCGAAGAAAGCGGTTCGTTCATCATAAAATTTTAGGTATTAATTGGTCAAAAGATAATAAAATTTTTAATATAAATCAAGGACAATTATTGAATTGTATAACTCCTCTGATAGATACCTGGTTTCAAAAGAAAGCTGTCTGAAGATTTAGTAATCTGCGGAAGGTCTTGTCTTCCAAAGTTTTAAGAGGTGCTCAGGACCACGCTGAAGGCCAGGTATCCATGCATTCGATGAAACAGGTATTATCCGATTGGCCGGTACCAGATTGATTTTATGTAAAGATATTTTCGACTGGTATTCCTGCTTTGCTTTTAGCCTTTACCTTGCACCCGCATGAAGCTTCATCTCCTGGACCAACTGATTACGGATTACATCAGGTCCGCACAAGGTTGGATCCAAACCCCCTGGTACTTTCCCCATGCCATTATCGATCACTTTCATCAGCATTGGTCATTGAATGAAGCGTTGGCGTTGGATGAGATGTACGACCAGAGTCTGCAAAGTGATATTTCACAACGATGGTGGAAACGGGAACAATACCGACCGAAGGAAATCATGTTACAGTTGATTGCAACAGATCAGGAATTGGCACGCATAGCCTTTAAAGATCTGGCTAATGATTCAGCGACACTGGACGGACGGATTTCACGGTTTGAATTTTATTGCGAGGAATTGTTACAAATGATGCGGCGCGCTGATCATAGAGTGATCGATACCTATCATCACCAGGATGCAGCCATGATGAGTTTATACCTCGCAGGAATGTATCCCGATAAATACACATTGTATCCGGGCATAAATGTGTTCACCCGATTTTGCAAAGCGATTGAAAGTCCGGACATTCCGAAGGTCGATGATCTGGTCAGATATCAGAAAGTCGCAACTACGGTATTTAAATTTTTGGAAAAGAATCCAAAATTGCCGGACCTCATGGATCAACGCAAATCGTCATCCTATAAAGTGAATGTCATTCCATTTCAACTAGCGTATGAATTTATTTCATTCGCCGGAGGTAATCGTAATCTGGAAATCCCATGACATATGATCTCATTGTCATCGGAGCAGGAGCAGGCGGCTGTTTTACAGCCATAAGATTAGCTGAATTTTCTCCAGGTGCCAGAATTTGTATCCTGGAAGCCGCAAAAAGACCACTTTCCAAAGTTGAAATTTCCGGAGGTGGAAGATGTAATGTGACACACGCATGTTATGATCCGGAGAAACTTATTAATTATTATCCCAGAGGTTCACACGAATTACTTTTTCCATTTCAACAATTTCATCCGGGTGATCTCACGGATTGGTTCCGTAAGAGAGGAGTTCGATTAAAGACAGAGGAAGACGGTCGTGTTTTTCCTGTAACAGATAGTTCGCGTACGATCATCGATTGTTTTTTGCAGGAAATGCAAAAGCACAAAATTTCACTACGAACATCAACGCGTGCTGTTCATTGGCAATACAATACGGACAATGGTTTCTGGGACATCAAACTATTTGATGGGGAAATGTTGCGTGCAAAGAACCTTTTGATTGCTGCAGGAAGTGATGATCGTATTTGGAAATTACTAAAACAAACGGGGCATCATTTAATACCTCCTGTTCCTTCACTATTTACGTTCAATATTCAGCACAAGGAATTACTGGAATTGATGGGTGTAAGTAAATCTCTTGTGCGTGTTTCAATTCCTTCGATCAAGCTTTTAACTGAGGGACCATTATTGATTACACATTGGGGTATGAGCGGTCCCGCCATCCTGAAGTTATCGGCGTGGGGAGCCAGGGAACTCTACGATTGTGGTTATGTATTTGACCTCGCGGTAAACTGGACCGGATTGGAAGATCCGGCGCCATTTATCAATATGATCAAAACACAAATGGACGAAAATCAGAAGCGCCAGATCCATAAACTAATCATCAAAGATATACCTGTCCGGTTGTGGAAATATCTGTGCATCCGTGCAGAGATTCCCGAATTTATGTCAGGTGCAGAATTTGGAAAAAAACAATGGAAGCGATTGTCAGATGTACTCACACGAGATACATACCGGGTTACAGGCAAGAGTACATTTAAAGAAGAATTTGTCACCGCTGGCGGTGTGGATCTTTCCGATGTAGATATGCAAAAATTTGAAAGTAAAATCCAGCCCGGTCTTTTCCTCGTCGGTGAAGTACTGAATATTGATGCAGTGACCGGAGGTTTTAATTTTCAGGCGGCATGGACGGGTGCGCATCTTGCAGCAAAAGCTATCAGTGACCCTTCGACACGTGAGACCGTGAGACCGTGACCCTTCGACACCTCTCGCTCATCCTTGTGCAGGCTCAGGGACCGTGTGAGACCGTGAGATCGTGAGAACCATACTTTGCGCCCTTTGCGTCTTTGCGCGACCCATTAAATCAAAAATCCAAAATCTTCTTTTACCCGCCGAGGTGATTATCGGTATTAAAATACCCGTATCCATTCCCTTTTCGTCTCCACTTACTGGATCCCTGTACTTCCCAGAAATTGCCATTAAACGTGTACTTGGCGATACCGTAATTCATGAGAGTAGCGGCGTCAATATAGTTGGGAGGTGTATCCCCGATGTGGGCATTCGGTCGGTCAAGGTAGATGACTGTACAGGGTCTGCCATTGCAGATTCCTTTACCGTGTGCTTCCAGGAAACTCCAGCATTTAAATTCTTCGACGTTAAAGCCGGTGGTGTAATAGAAATAGGTACTTTTTTTAGGTGCGCCGATCTGAGTGAAATTTGGGTTGCATTCTTTATTGGTCACTGTAGGAGTAGATGTGGGAGGATCCTGTTGCATCGTGGTGGCATTCGTCTCCGGGTTCATCCGGAGGCTATCCATTCGTGGGGTTACCGCATTGGAGTCTGTTGAAATGATGATGTCAGATTCAGATGTGATTTCTTTGTCTTTGGCTGGTTTGCATGCAACAGCGAAGATGCACAGGAGTGCGGGGAGGATGAATTGTTTCATACAGCAAATATCTGAAAAGATTTTTCTCAGTAGGGATGGCATTTTGTGGCATTATTTCGGGCGGATCGAGTTAACTCATTAGATTTTCTATATTTGCACCTCCTAACAGGCAAAGGCGCTGGGTAGGAATTTTTTTTAAGAAGCCTTTACAACATAAACACTTGATTTACAATACCATTTGAGGTCAGGTGAGGTGGGTGAGTGGCTTAAACCAACGGTTTGCTAAACCGTCGTACGTGGAAACATGTACCGAGAGTTCGAATCTCTCCCTCACCGCTGAGATATTTTTCGGGATGTAGCCCCGCTTAAGAGCGGGATAAACTCCGCCCGGTAGTGTATGGCGCATTAGGCGCCAGGGTCCCAGACCCGGTTCTTTAAGAAGAACAAAAGGAATATTTCGGGATGTAGCGCAGCCCGGTAGCGCACCTGCTTTGGGAGCAGGGGGTCCCAGGTTCGAATCCTGGTATCCCGACAATTGAGAATCAGGCACTTATACGGTTTTTACCTATAGGTGCCTTTCTCTTTCTCCGACACATCTCCGACACTTTAACAGGTTATTTGCTTAAAATTGATCGGATTGAAAGACTGTCCCTGCTTCAGATAAAAACACCTTCTAGAGTACCATAGAACAGGTTATAGATCTCTTGCTAGTGTATTTTTTGATTCAAATACATTCTAGTGAGCCTTTTAAACCCTCCATTCCGGACCAGGTGCAATAGTTCTTCCTGATGCTATGGTTATTTCAATGTATGAGATGCTGTGACCTATGCGGATAGTGGAATAATTAGGGACCAATGAGACCTTATCCGTCACCCTCATTTTGAACTCCCTTTTATAATATCCTTCCGGATGATATCCTTCCCTAACTGATAAGAAGGCAGCAGGATATGGGTTCAGTAATTTCCTTGAATCCATTTGCAACCAGGGTGCTTATAAGGGCCGGTGATGCGCTGTATTTCAAGAAGGGTTATATATTCGGTTCTAAGCCTTTCCAGCAATCACTTTTCTGATGAACTGAGACAGGTATAAAATAGATACGATCAGAGCAACTACAACTCCGATCATCCACACAGGGTAATCAGCCCAGATACCAGAATTTAAAGTGATCAGAAGCTCAAAAATGGTGAATTGAAAGGCTAAGAACATGATGACCATAACACCGGTATGGCTTAGAAATTTGAAGTTAGGTACCTTGATTTTAGTATTGGGGCTTGAATTTTCTTCAAGATAGTGATTCTGATATTTTACTGTAACGTTATAAGCCGCAAATTCGGGTAGGTGCCGGCTCTTTCCATTCGTGATCCCATCGCTTTGCTTGCCACACAAATTCACCGTTTCCCCATGTCCATATTGGATAGAATAGAAATTTCCTAAACTTTTGATGCAGGTTCGATTCCCATGCCTGGGCTACTCCTTTTCCAGTAACTAAATGTCCTGACTCAATTCACAGAAGTTAATTCAGACGGAGCCGTTGTTTAACTTAACAATCTAATACTTAGAGACCATCAAAACGGGACATTTCCACGTTGAAATTGACCCCTATTCGAAGGATGAAAAGTAACTCTTGGCAAGCAATTGTCTCATTAATCTCAAATTTCAATAAGAATTCAGTCCCTATTTACTTTTGGGTTGGCTCTGTAAATAGTGTCACATGTAAGGCTGGCCGGGTTGTAACGCCACAAAACCAAATCGTAAAAGTTTGACGATTGAAATCCATAAAGTTGACCCTGAAATTCTGTCGTTCCTTCGAAATAATTTAACCACATCCCGGATGTAAAATCTGTCAGCTTTTCCTGTGCCGATACTCGAAACATGAAGAGAATCAAAAAGGAAGAGCATAAAAGTAAAGGCTTACTCATGTAATAGGGGCTTATGTATTTTAAAAATAGAATTTTTAATTTATCCAGACAACAGTCAGATTGAAATCACAATATATTTCAGCATAAGGTAACTCATCAATTTCCAAATTGAGGCAGATCCCCCTCTTGATTTCCTTTAGGAATATGGTATGTAGCTCCTTTTTCATTTTTGCCAAAAACACTTGCGCAGTCAAATAACTGCACTATATTTGCAGCGAAATGACTGCACAATGAAAATACGTCGAGACATATTTCAGGCCATAGCAGACCCAACCCGCCGGGCGATTTTGACATTAGTCGCCACCCATGCCATGACCCCAGGCGCCATTGCCGACAGCTTTGATTCTTCAAGACAGACCATATCAAAGCACATCCAAATCCTTACCGAATGCCAGCTACTCACACAAGAGCTATCGGGTAGGGAAATCTATTACCACTTTAATCCCAACAAAATGAAAGAAGTAGCGGAATGGCTCATGCCCTTTGCTAAAATGTGGGATGTCAGGTTCAATAAACTGGAATCCATCATGAAAAATCATCAATCCAATAAAAAGTAAACCATGCCCCTTAAAACACACATCAATGCCGAAGACGGCCGACAGGACATGCGGATCACACGGGACTTTGATCTACCCGTTGAATTACTCTTCAGAGCTTATGCCGAGCCAGATCTTGTAGCTCAATGGATGGGAACGAACGTGCTGAAACTTGAAAATAAACAACACGGTGGCTATCAGTTTGAAACATCCGACCCCCAGGGAAATGTGGTCTTTCGTGCCCATGGCGTTGTTCACGAATTTCGAACAAACGAAAAAATCATCCGCACATTTGAAATGGAGAATACACCGTTTCCTGCTCAGCTGGAGTTTTTAGAATTTGAAAAACGTACTGACGACACCAGCAGACTTACGATGCATGTAATTTATAGATCACCCGAAGACAGAGACCAGATACTGAAATTGACCTTCGCACAGGGTATCAATATGGCCCACAACAGATTGCAGGACACCCTGGGTAAATTAAAATAGAATACATGCAAAAGAGAAATAAAGTTATTTATTGGATTGCCACGCTATGGCTTTCGTTAGGAATGGTTTCTACTGGCATCGTTCAGCTTTTGCGAATGGAAGAAGAGGTTACATTACTTGTACAAAGCTTAGGATATCCCATGTATTTTCTCATCATGCTTGGCATATGGAAAATAGTAGGAGTCATTGCGATTTTGATGCCAAAATTTCCTTTAATAAAGGAATGGGCATATGCAGGTTTTTTCTTTTCGATGTCGGGAGCAATAATCTCCCACATTGCCTCAGGTAGCCCGATGAGTGATGTATATCCACCTGTATTACTTTTAGTGCTTACGATCGTATCGTGGTATTTCAGACCAGCGAACAGGAAAATCATTACAATGAATCCATAAAATGCATAACATGAAAAAGCAATTGTCAACTACACAAAGGGAAGAATTACTAAACGTATTACAACGCCGTTTTGAAAAAAACATGAACCGACACAAAGGACTTGCCTGGGAGAAAATACAGGCAAAACTGGAAGGAAAGAATGCAAAACTTTGGTCACTCTATACAATGGAAGAGAGTGGTGGCGAACCGGATGTCATCGGGCATGATAAAAAGTCCGGAGATTATATCTTCTATGATTGTTCGCCGGAAAGTCCCAAAGGCAGAAGAAGTATCTGCTACGATCATCAGGCACTTGAAGCAAGAAAAGAGAACAAACCGGAAGACAGTGCGGTGCAAATGGCATCCGATATGGGAATTGACCTGTTAACGGAAGAAGAGTACAGAGAACTGCAGACGCTTGGTAAGTTTGACACAAAAACATCAAGCTGGATTGTCACACCAGCGGCGATCAGAAAACTGGGAGGTGCACTTTTTTGTGACCGTCGATATGAAACTGTTTTCACGTATCATAATGGAGCAGAATCGTACTATGCAGCACGAGGGTTTCGTGGTTCATTGAGAATATAAATTTTGAGAACAGGAAAGAAGAACATAATGAATCCGAAAGTTGATTTTTATTTTAATAAAGCCAAAGTGTGGCAGAAGGAGATAGAGAAGTTAAGAACGATCGTTCTTGACTGTGGGCTGACAGAAGAGTTGAAATGGGGTGTACCATGCTATATGTATCAAAAAAGTAACATTGTTTTGATCCATGTGTTTAAGGATTACTGTGCGCTCTTATTTTTCAAAGGAGTATTATTGCAGGATGTCTCAGGAATTTTAATTCAGCAAACGAAAAATGTACAGTCCGCCCGTCAATTGCGGTTCACCAACAGTAAAGAAATAGCTGTCTTACAGAATACCATCAAGGCTTACATCTATGAAGCTATCGAGGTGGAGAAGGCTGGCCTGGAAGTGAAACTCAAAAAGACATCCTCCTACAAGGTCCCGGAAGAATTTCAAAAAAAATTAGATAAAAATCCTGCCTTAAAAACTGCTTTTACAGCATTGACACCTGGACGGCAGCGAGGCTACATTCTTTATTTTTCTGATGCCAAACAATCGAAGACACGTGAGGCACGTGTTGAAAAATATACCCGGCATATCATTGCTGGAAAGGGATTAAATGATGAATCAGTAAGCTATTCTATTGAAGAATAATTTTGTCATTGAATAATTCAGTACCAATTCCAACTTGTATCAGGAAAATACTACTAATCCTTCAGTCTGATGTATCTATACGAAGGAATGTTTGTAATTGAATTAAAAGGTCTTTTTGTCCGGCATTAATCTTTTCAAATGCTGTCGGAAGATCCATCCACTGTGCTGCATCTACTTCGGGAAAAGATTTCATCATGCCAGATTTTGGAGGCCATTCCATATCAAATTCATTACTGATAAAATTAGTTTCATCGAAATTTCCTTCCACAGCCCAGGCATGGATTACTTTCCCACTTTTGATTTTGACAGGGTTGAGTGGCATGAATTTTCCTTTCACTGAAAGGCCTAATTCTTCTTTGGTTTCCCGAATAGCTGCATCCAATGCATTTTCATCAGCATTTAATTCACCCTTGGGAATCGACCATGCCCCGGCATCTTTTTTGACCCAATACGGTCCACCTGGATGTACTAACAATACTTCCAATACATCGTTATGAAAACGAAACAACAGAATACCGGCACTTTGCTTAGCCATGAGAATGGCTTGCAGTACGTATTAGAACCGGATAATTCCCTTGGCGCGGAGGTAATCAGACACTCTCGTTTCTTTAGCACCTACACGATCCACTGCAGACTGGAGTTGCTCACGGGTAATACCCCATTTACTGATCCAGAAGGAAACATTCTCAGGAATGTTCATGTTCACAGAATTACGTGCAACGGCACCGGTAGGATTCGTATTATCAGTCATAGGAAAGGAAATGTTGAAGTGACAAAATACACACTTTAAGTGATTCACAGGCAATTCGTTATAGTTGAGAAGCCTAATATTGTGTGAAGAGTTCCACTTCACAGGTAAACAATCGATTAATGCTCCTCCTCCAGGGTGCAACCTGCATCCTCAGAGTTTTACGCTATTTTCGGACCCCCAAGCCTCAATCTGTTGAAAAAATTCCTTCTCATTACGTACTATTGGCCTCCTGCCGGCGGAGCAGGTGTCATGAGGTGGGCGAAAATGTCCAGATATATTGGCCAGTTTGGATGGCAGCCAGTGATATACACACCTTCCAATGGTGAAGTACCCGTCAACGATGATAGCCTGATCCGGGAAATACCACCAGATATTGAAGTCGTGCGCACCCCAATTTGGGAACCCTATCAACTCTATAAAGCTTTTCTTGGAAGAAGTAAAAAGGAGAAGCTGTATTCCGGGTTTATAAATGAAAATAAGAAAGCATCGCTGACCCAAAAAATTTCCGTTTTCATACGAGGCAATTTTTTCATTCCCGATGCAAGAATGTTCTGGGTCAAACCATCAATTCAGTTTCTGGAAGCATATCTGAAAGATCATCCCGTCGATGCAATCGTATCTACAGGACCTCCGCACAGCATGCACCTGATCGCTGAAAAGATCCATCGGATCACCGGGATTCCATGGATGGCAGATTTCAGAGATCCATGGACGAATATTGATTTTTACCAGGACCTTCAACTCACGCCATTCGCGGACGCTAAACATAAAAAATTAGAGAAAAAGGTATTGACCAATGCGACCAGGGTGGTGACAGTAACCTGGAGATCCCGCGATGAGTTTCAGGAATTATGCGGACGAAAAGATATCGTGGTGATTCCAAACGGTTTTGATGATGCTGATTTTGTTTTAAAACAGGAAGCTACGGTAGATAAAGATTTTTCGATCGTCCATATTGGGTCGATGAATAAAGATCGCAACCCACATGTATTATGGACAGCGTTAAAAGAATTAGTCAACCAACATCCTGAACTTTCTGCGAGACTGAAAATCAAATTGATCGGACCGATTGATTTTTCAGTCCGTGAATCTATAGAGTTGAATGGCCTTCAAAATTATACATCATTTGTTGAGTTCGTCCCGCATACATCAGCGGTAGTATTGCAACAGCAGGCACAGATCTTATTATTGATGATCAATAACAGCCCCAACGCGCGTACGATCATTCCCGGCAAACTTTATGAATATCTGGGTTCCGGTCGTCCGATACTTGCGATTGGTCCCAAGGACAGTGATTCAGCTCATGTGCTCGAAATCACGAAGGGTGGAGTAGTCCATGATTATGATGATCTGGATGGATTAAAATCCAGGATCATGGATTATTTCTCATTGTATCAAGCCGGATCATTAATGGGAAGCGCTGAAGAAATTCAAAAATTTACACGCAGGTCATTGGCAGGAGAATATGCGAAGTTGCTATCAGAGGTAGCGTCGTGAATCGTGAGAACGAAGGAATGTGAGAACGGGAGAATGTGAGAACGAGAATGTGAGAACGTGAGAATGTGAGAACCTGAGAACGTGGGATTGTGAGGAGGTGAGAATGTGAGATTTTTTCTCTGCGAGCTCTACCGGCTTTGCGCGACATAATAAAAGTAGAATGTAAGGCCGTGAGAATCCCAGGTATTTTTTTCACTGCGACCTCTGCGCCTCTACCGTGAGATATTCTAAAATCCAAAATCTAAAATCCAAAATCCAAAATCAACTAACGGGTTGCCGTAGCTTTTTCTCAATATCCTTTACTGTGCGCTTAAACTCCGCATCAGTATCAATCATGTCATTAACAGCCCGTACACTGTAGATCACAGTGCTGTGATCACGGCCACCAAAACTATCACCGATAGATTTAAGGGAATGATTGGTGATATTCTTGGCAAAATACATCGACAACTGTCTTGCCAGAACCACGTTACGTTTGCGGGTTTGGGATTTGAGCTTGTCGATGGGTACTTCATAGTGGTCCGCAACACATTTTTTGATGTGGTCCATTGTGATCGTAGTACCTGTATTCATCACCACGTTGTAGATCACCTTCTGGGCCAGATCGATATCAATTTCTTTTCGGGTCAATGATGCATGAGCGATGAGCGAAATAATAACGCCTTCGAGCTCACGAATGTTATGACGTACATTATCGCAGATGTAATGTTTTACCTCGGGAGAAAAATTAATATTGTTGATCGTTGATTTATGTTCGAGGATGGCCATCATAGTTTCATAATCTGGCGCCTGCAGGTCAGCAGAAAGGCCCCATTTGAAACGGCTGATGAGGCGTTCTTCCATGCCTTGCAGATCTTTAGGCGCACGATCAGATGTTAGTACAATCTGGTTGCCACTTTGATGGAGCTGGTTGAAGATGTGGAAGAAGATCTCCTGTGTTTTTTGTTTGCCGGCTAAAAACTGGATATCATCGATGATGAGTAGATTGACCAGTTGATAAAAGTTTGTGAAATCACTGACTGCATTATTTTTAATAGCATCAATGATTTGGTTCGTAAATTTTTCGGATGAAACGTACAATACAGTTTTATCCTCTCGATGCTTGACGACCGAATTCCCAATAGCCTGCACCAGATGTGTTTTACCTAAACCTACATCACCGAATACGAATAAGGGATTAAAAGCTGTACCACCCGGATTGTTTGCTATTGCTTCAGCTGCTGAACATGCCAGTCTGTTGCAATCACCAACGATAAGATTATCAAATGTATAGGTCGTATTTAATTGAGGATCAATTTTGAGTCGTTTAATACCTGGTATCACAAAGGGATTTCGGATATCAAGTTCTTCTTCAGTTGTCGGGGTTGATGAAACTGGTTTCTGGCGTTTTCCATTTTTTTGCCAGGGATCATCTTTTACATAGTTGTATTCGAGGTTTGCTTTTGGACCCAGTGTCTGTCGAATCGATTTGCGCAGTACGGTGATATAGTGTTCTTCAAGCCATTCGAAGAAAAACCGATTAGGTACCTGAAGCGTAAGTGTATTCTCCTGCAAACGAATAGGACGAATGGGCTCAAACCATGTCCTGAAACTTTGTTCGCTGATTTCCTCACGTATAACGCTCAGACACCCATTCCACACCGCATTGCAGTCCTGTACAATCATATAACGAGACTAAAAAGGTTATTGAATAATCCCACTAGCCTTGCCGGCGAATCGCTCCGGATGGAGTCTTTGGGTCGGATGAGCTTTGCTTTGCACGATGATCACTATGTTCACTCTGACGTGGGTTGCGGCAAAGATCAAAAAAAAAAGATGGATATGCCGCGTGGCCAAACTTTTTAACCAAATACCGAAAATTAAATGTAAGAATTTGACTGTGAATGTCTTACATATCTGATTTCATCACTTTAGTAATCGATTGACAGTCAGACAGTGCATCCATTCTATTGGTAAAAAATGGTCATCAGGGTGTTAATTTTTTACCCAGATGCCTTCGCAGGATACACATTTATTTTTTTGATTACGTTCAAATGTGACATCAATTTTTCCAAGACGCATCCCTGCCCAACCTACCTGGTGGATGACCACAGGCTGACCTGATAGGTTTCGCTTGATTTCAGGCGCATCCATAAAAGTATGTGTATGACCACCCAGGATGATGTCGATATCCTCACTTTGCTGCGCCAGGTGCTGGTCACTTACTTTTTGATTAGCGTATTTATGTCCCAGATGTGACAGACAGATCACGAGATCACATTTTTCATCGTGTTTTAAGATGTGTGCCTGTTCGGTTGCGTGTTTGATCGGATCTAGATATCGTGTAGTCCCGGTTAATTTCTGAGGTACCAAACCATTCAATTCAATACCAACGCCTGTCACACCCACCCGGATAGTTCCTTTCTGAAATATTTTCCGCGTTTGATGTTTATCATGCAAGATGGTATCACTCAAATCATAATTGGAAATGATCGTTGGGAAATTTCCATGCTCACGCATTTGCTTTTCAAAATTTTCAAGTCCTGCATCAAAATCATGATTGCCCATGGTGGTGGCATCATATTTCATTTGCGACATGAGCTTAATATCAATTTCTCCCAGAAAAAAATTGAAATAAGGTGTGCCCTGAAATATATCACCGGAATCAAATAACAATACATGCTCATTCACTGCACGGATTTGGTCAATGATGGTAGCTCTTCGTGCCGCACCACCCAGGCCGGCATTTTTAGATCCATCATCAGCAAAGGGTTCTACCCGGCTATGAACATCATTTGTGTGAAGTATAATCAGCTTGGTGAGTTCTTCAGTAAGAATGACTCCCTGCATCCACCCGGGCACCATCAGAGTTGCCCCGGCAGAAGTGGATGTTGTGAGAAATTGACGACGTGACCACATGATGATTGGATTTTATTGGACAGTAATTCTTCCTTCAAGGTCGGATGTTACGGGCCTTCCTGCAGCGGTAGCTTCTTTGACATAATCAATAAGCACATCCCTGAAAATCAATCCTGTTTGCTTTCGTGATAGTGGGATCAGGAATTTCATATTATCACCTCCGGTAGCTACATAATCCAGGGTAGCCATCTTATAAATTTTGGTATGATCCAACGGCATATTATGTATGGCCGCGGAAATCAGTTTTTTATTTCCAATCACCAATTTTACACCCGTACTTACTGGCCAGCCTTCTGTTTCTGCAACCAATTGAAAAACAGAATCCAATTGGAGTCCCGGTACATCCACCACCTGAAGTGTATTATCAATAGGACTTAATTCAAATAATTCACCACGTGTTAAGGGACCTTTGGTGAGGTAGGTCACCCGGAGGCCTCCATAATTGACGAGAGCAAAGTCTACATCAATGCCTTCTTTTTTAATTCGATCCAGCATCACATCCGCAGCCCAGTTTCCAAGAGTGGATTCAGGTTTTTGTTTGGTCAGATCCACGGGTAGAGTACCAAGTTCCTCATTCATGACCGCATCCAGTTGTACTTTATAAGGAGCGATCAATGTATTGATCTCCTCTTTTTCCACAGCAGCTGTTTCTTTCCGGACAACGGAATAGTTGACATCCGTTTTGCTGATGTGTTGCACACTGGTACATGCCGTAAGCAGCAGGGCAAGGGAAAAGAGAATGGATTGATATTTCGTTACAACCATAAGGCAGATTCAGTTTTAATCGCTTTTTTACCAATCTGTGCAGGTAATGAGGGTTCATTGGAGATCATTTCCATCAATCGTTGGGCGTAATCATCTGCACTAGCCCCCTCTGAAAGGTTTTCACCTGCGAGGCTGATGACATCCATGGTTTTGTTTTTTGCAGCAAGTAATACCTGCCACAATTCGGGGGTGACATAAAGTTGCTGGGTAAGATTGTGTTCATATTCCTGTTGCACTGCTACCAGCATAGCTGCCCTGATCTCTCGTGCGGAAGTACCCGGTGTGATCATCCGCAGCATGAGGTCAGCAAAATCGATCCGTTCACAGAGCAGGATCAGGCGTTCATACGCATGAAGGCGCATTGGGAGAGTGATATGATCCTTACCTTTTTTGGAATCCAGGTAATGCAACCGTATCTGTTGTTGATGATATTGACGGAACGTAAAGTATACCGCCAGGAAGACCATAAGTGAAGGTATGGTCAGGCCTAAAATGAGTTGCCAGGTCATAAGACAAAAGTACTCATTCACCAGCCACATTTCAGCGATAGGGTGAACCAGTTGTCAATACGAGGCGTTTAATCCGGTTGTAAATCAGGTGTTCATTATATTTGCGGACCAAAAACAAAAGACAGTAATGGCTGATACCCTCGCAACTTCTCCTATTTTGCTCACACCAGGAGCCATTGTACAACTCCACCGGCTACGGCAGGAGCAGGCTGTGCCTGATCATTATCATTTACGGATCGGTGTGAAAGGAGGCGGTTGTTCAGGGTTTTCTTACCTTCTGGGTTTTGACGAACAAAAGGATCGCGACACCGTCTATGAATTTGAAGGGATCCAAATCCTGATGGACAAAGCCCACACTTTATACCTTATGGGTATGGAAATTGACTGGCTGGATGGGCTCAATAACCGGGGTTTTATGTTCAATAACCCAAATGCCAAGGAAACCTGTGGCTGTGGCACATCATTCTCTGCCTGATTTGTCAGATTTTTACATTCCTTAGTATATATTCATGCCCACCACGGCCGCCTCATAATTTATCTTTGGCACTCATTTAATTAAACCTACTCTATATGCGACTGATTTTAGCTGTTATTTCTGTAATCTTCATGGTTGCAGGATCCGCCTCTGCACAGATTAACAAACTGGCCTTTGAGGAATATACCCTGGAGAATGGTCTCCATGTCATTCTTCACCAGGACAAGTCCACACCTATCGTTGCCGTCTCTGTGATGTATCATGTAGGCTCCAAAAATGAAAATCCCGAACGCACCGGGTTCGCACATTTTTTCGAACACCTGATGTTCGAAGGAAGTGCCAACATGGAGCGCGGTGACTTTGATAAACACGTCCAGAATGCCGGAGGTGATCTCAACGCGAATACGACATTTGACAGGACGTATTATTATGAAATGTTACCCAGCAATCAACTGGCATTAGGATTGTGGCTCGAATCTGAGCGTATGTTGCATGCCAAGGTAGATGAAAAGGGAATTGAAACACAACGTGAAGTAGTCAAGGAAGAACGCCGCCAGCGTATCGATAATCAACCCTATGGTTCCATTCTGGAGGAGACGTTCAAAAGAGCTTACCAGGTGCATCCATACAAATGGCCTGTGATTGGTTCTATGGCGCACCTCGCTGCAGCAGAAGAGGCAGACTACAAACAGTTTTATGATGACTTCTATGTACCTAACAATGCTGTATTATCTATTGCTGGTGACATTGATATGGCAGAAGCAAAAACACTGATCAATAAATATTTTGCTCCGATTCCCAAATCACCAAAACCAGTCTACCGTCCAAGAGTGGTAGAACCAAACATTGCCACAGAAATTCGCGATACCATCTTTGACAATATTCAGCTTCCTGCTGTGATCCAGGCGTACCGGATACCTGCACAAGGCACGAAAGATTATTATGCAGTTGATATGGTGTCGCGCATATTATCCAATGGCGAAAGTTCCAGGCTGTATAAGTCTTTAGTGGATGAGCAACAAAAAGCTTTGTTTGTAGGAAATTTCCCTCTTGCACTTGAAGATCCGGGCCTCTCCCTTTCATTTGGTATTACCAATATGGGCGTAAGTGTTGAGGAACTGGAAAAGGCAATGGATGCAGAAGTAGAGAAAGTTCAGGAGGAACTTATTACTGAAAAGGAATTCGAAAAACTGCGTAACCAGATTGAATCAGAATTTGTCACTAATAACGGAAGAGTAGCAGGTATTGCGGAAAGTCTTGCTACATATCACATGTTTTTTGGTGATGCTAACCTGATCAATACAGAGATCGACAGATACCTCGCTGTAACCAGGGAAGATATCATGTCAGCTGCCAGGAGATACCTCGTGAAAAACAACCGGGTCGTATTATACTACATGCCTAAGTCACAGGAGTCAAAATCCTAAGCCGCATCATTCACATAACTTTAAAATTCATTTTTGAAATGCATCATATGAAATATATAGTATTGCTGGCGGTCATGATTTTGGCTTCCTGCGCTCCAAAGGTGGTTAATCAGACGACGACTGACACCACATCTACATCATCCGATTTCAGGTCTATGCCTCCTAAACCTGGTCCCGCCCGGCCGATAGAGATCGGCGATGCGCATCAGTTTACACTTACTAATGGTTTGAAAGTCATCGTGATTGAAAATCATAAACTTCCACGCATTTCGTATCAGCTGACGATCGACCGTGATCCGATCCTGGAAAAAGAAAAGGCGGGTTTGGCAGGTATTGCAGGCGAGTTATTAGGAACAGGTGCGGCCGGTAAAACAAAGGCTGAACTTGATGAAGCTGTTGATTATATCGGCGCCTCTTTGAACACATCTGCGAACGGTGGTTTCGCAACATCGCTGACCAAGCATACGGATAAGATACTGAGCTTGTTTTCAGATGTAATCCTAAAACCTACTTTTTCTGAAGTGGAATTTGAAAAGATCAAAACGCAGACAATGTCAGGACTTCAGGCTAATAAGGATGATCCCAATGCCATTTCTCAAAACGTATCAAGTGCATTGACATATGGTACAGCACATCCATATGGAGAGATTACAAATGAGATTACAGTTGCCAATATTTCACTTGACGATACAAAAGAATTTTATAAAGCTGCCTTTAAACCAGGCAACGCGTATCTGGTCATCGTGGGTGATATCACTCCGGATGCAGCTAAAGCAAAAGCAGAAAAATATTTTGGTGGCTGGGCATCTGGCATGACACCTAAATATGTATATGCCTTTCCAAAGACTGCCGACAATACCTCTGTTGCGTTTGTTGACAAAACCGGCGCTGTCCAATCTGTCATTAATGTAACCTACCCAATTGCTATCAAACCAGGAGATCCGGATGAAATTGCCGCACGTGTAATGAATACGGTGCTCGGAAGTGGATTTTCAGGTCGTCTATTTAAAAACCTGCGTGAAGACAAAGCGTATACGTACGGTGCGTACTCAACTTTCAATTCAGATAAACTTGTGGGCTCTTTTTCGGCAACAGCAAGTGTGCGGAATGAAGTGACAGATAGTGCAATCGTCCAGTTCCTGTATGAAATCAACCGGCTTAAGAATGAGCCAGTCACCAAAACCGAACTTGACCTGGCAAAAAGCTATATCGCCGGTGCATTTGCACGATCGCTGGAAAATCCTGAGACAGTTGCCCGTTTTGCTTTGAACACAAATATGTATGGACTACCTGCAGATTATTATGAAACGTATCTGCAAAGACTCCAGGCGATCACGATCGAAGATGTATCCAGGGTAGCTAAAAAATTTATCAATCCGTCCAGGGCGCGCATTGTGGTGGTTGGAAATAAAGATGAAGTGTTTCCAAAGATCGCTGGGTTCGATAAAGAAGATGGCAAAGTCCAATTGTATGATATCTATGCCAATCCGCGCAAAGACGAATCCGAAACACCTATCAATATCACCGCACAGGAGGTTATTGACAAATACCTGGTGGCCATCGGTGGTCGCGATAAACTCAATGCTGTCAAATCTATTGACCAAACCTATTCCATGGAGCTTATGGGTATGGCGATTACAGCCCGCATGGTGCAGTCCAATGGCATGTTCTACATGAATATGACGGCTCCTGGCATGAACCTGATGAAGCAGGTGTATAATGGCGAAAAGGGTGTGATGGAACAGATGGGTTCACGCACACCTATTGAAGGCAGTGACCTCGAGTCTATGAAGGATCAGGCGGTATCCTTTAATGAAAGAAATTATTCTAATGATGGATATTTGCTTGAAGTGAAAGGTATTGAGGAGGTCAATGGTACACCTGTTTATAAACTTAGTGTTACAAAACCGAATGGTTCGAAGAGCACAGAGTTTTATGATAAAACGACCTTCCTGAAATTAAAAGAAATTCAGGTTGCAGAAGCCGCTGGCCAGACCATGACGACCACAAATGAGTATGCAGATTATAAGTTGATTGATGGTATTATGATCCCGCATACAGTAACCATCAGCGGCCCAATGCCAACACCGATGGTGATGAAAGCAACAGATATTAAGATCAATAAAGATGTTGATGTGACAATCTTTAAAATCTAACTAGAATTTGTATTCAAAAAAAGGGACGGCCACACACCGTCCCTTTTTTACTTTTGAGCCATGATCCAGGTATTTGTTACAGGCGGCACTTTTGATAAGGAATACAATTACATCACAGGAGAACTCTATTTTGAGGATACGCACCTCAAGGAGATGTTCGAAAGAGGTAGATGTTCGTTGGACATTGATGTTAAAACACTGATGATGCTCGATAGCCTCGAAATGACAGAAGCGGATCGGAGCATTATCATTCATAATTGTATTCGTTGTCAGGATGATAAGATCCTGATCACACACGGTACAGATAAAATGGTGGAAACTGCCAAAGGGCTGGCTGAGGCAAAGATCCCCAAGACCATCGTTCTTACCGGGGCTATGGTTCCCTATGCTTTTGGGACATCCTCCGATGGATTTTTTAATCTGGGCAATGCGCTGGCGTTTGTACAGCAATTACCTCATGGCGTTTATATAGCTATGAATGGGCGCTGCCATGACTGGGATAAAGTGGTTAAAAACCGTAGTACGGGCTTTTTCGAGCCGGTCTAAGCGCATTTTGAGTAATTTTGATGGTCACTCCTTCTTACATTCTAATTACCACGTAACCGGTCCGGATATCATATATTGAAAAATCATTATATCTTTATCCGTAATCTTTAACCCATTTCGTATGAAAGCAGCCTTATATCTGAAGTTTCTCTATTGTTGTGTATTCGTCACGCTGACTTTAAGTGTTTCCGCTCAGGCACCCCTGGGCATAAGCTTTAAGAGACTGTTCCTGGATTACCAGACTTTCCAGGGTGGAGACTTTGGGGCGTTTCTGGATTATCGGGATGGGTTTGAAATTGGTATACATAAACCACTTACAGACAGGCTTACCCTGAATGTGCCGTTGAGAATTGGGTTAGGAAGTAAAACCAAAGAAGTCATAAACGAACATATTATCAGTCTCGATGCACAGGCCCATTATTATTTTCTGCCTACCCCCAAAAAATTTAAACCGTACATCCTTGCTGGAGTAGGTGGTGTATGGCAGGGAAAAGACAGCATCAATCTTCAGGTGCCTGTTGGATTAGGTCTTGATGTGATGATCGCACCTAACGCATACTTCAATATCCAATCTGAGTTCCGATGGAGCAGCGCGGAGAATAACAACAATTTTAATCACGGTATCGGATTCAAATATTTTTTCAGCAGAGCGGTTATCGACTCAGTTCCTAATCTGTCTGCAGGGGTGGATACAGACATGGATGGCATCGTCAATGAGTTTGATGCATGTCCCACTGTGCCAGGTATTGCTGCATTTGCGGGATGCCCTGATACGGACAATGACGGTGTCCAGGATATCAATGATGACTGTCCATTAGTTGCAGGCCTGATCGAATATCGCGGTTGTCCGGATACAGATGGTGATGGTGTTCTGGATTCAGTAGATAAATGTCCGAATGAATCTGGTCCTGCTACAAATGAAGGTTGCCCGATCCGCGAAGTAAAAGATACGGATGGAGATGGTGTCAGTGATGACCTTGACCTTTGTCCAGATGTGAAAGGCGAAGCAAAATTCAATGGCTGTCCCGATACAGATAAAGATGGTATTGCAGATCCTTCAGATAAGTGTCCAAATGTTGCCGGACTTCCAGCCTTCGGAGGTTGTCCTGACACAGATAAAGATGGTATCGAAGATTCAAAAGATAAGTGCCCGAATACATTTGGTCCCGTGTCCAATAATGGTTGTCCTGTAATCGAAGCGAAGGACCGTGAAACACTTTCTTTTGCCATGAAAGCGGTACAGTTTGAATTAGGTAAAGCAACTTTAAAATCAGAGAGCTTTACAGTACTCAATCAGATAGCTGATATCATGAGAAAATATTCAGATTATAAGCTGAACATTGAAGGCCATACAGATAACACAGGTAACGCAGATGTGAATAAGCGTCTGTCCGAATCGAGAGCAAAGTCTTGTTATGATTACCTGATCAAAAAAGGTATTCCTGCCTCCCGCATGTCTTTTAAAGGATTTGGTGCAGCAAGGCCCATCGCCAATAACAGTACATATTCAGGGAGGACACTAAACCGTAGAGTAGAATTTAATCTCGTACCGGGCAACTAATCCAATTAATAGATTCCCTGGTTATCTAGCCATTTCTGATACCGGTGAGCATTCTGATTGTGTTCAGTCAGGGTCTTTGCGAAAGCATGACCGGCCCCATCTTCAGTAGGCCTTGCGCAGAAATATACATAATCGTGTTGTTCACGATCCAACACTGCATTAATGGAAGCCATTCCAGGCATGAATATGGGACCCGGAGGCAAACCCAAATTGCGATATGTATTATAAGGACTGACAATTTCAAGGTGTCCAAATAAGATCCTGCGCAATTCAAAATCTCCATGCGCAAATACAATCGTTGGGTCTGCCTGCAAGGGGATACCATCACGAATCCGATTGAGATACACGCCTGCCATACGTGTCTTTTCAGGATTGTGATTCGTTTCTTTTTCAATAATGGAGGCCAATGTGTAGACTTCTTCCTGGGTCAGGTTTTGGAGTTCAGCTTTCGCTTTTTTCTCCGCTGTCCAGAATTTGTCATATTCTTTAAGCATTCGATTACAAAATTCTTCAGGACTTACAGTCCAATAAAATTCATAGGTATTAGGCAGAAATCGGGTAAGTCGTGTTGGAACTGTTGTGCCTGCAAGTGTATCAAAACTCTGTTCAATGTATTGCATTAACGAAGCAGAATCGAATTCTACTTTTTCTGCAAATCGGCCGGCCATTTGTTCAATCGTGCGCACATTGTGAATGGTGATTTGCAATGGAGTTTGTCTGCCACCACGTAAGAGGGATACCAGAGATTTATTTGTCGCAGGAACTTTGATCGTATACCTTCCACGACGAACCGATTCATCGTTGTATTGCATTTTATCTGCAGTCCATCGGAACCGATTTTCATTTAAGATCTGACCGTTGGATTTGAGACTGTCGATCAGGTCGTCAAGTGTAGATCCTGTTGGGATGATCAGTATCTCTTCGTCTAATGTCAAGGGTGTGTTGATCGTCAACATATTCACATAGAACTGGAAGCCAAAATAACTGGCGATGCCCAGGATCAAAAGCACAATGATCAGGATTACTTTTTTCAAAACTGCATATTTGGATAAAGATGAAGAATGAGGTGCCTAGTATTGTTCATTTTCATTTGGGAAATCTCCTGAACGAACATCTTTTATATAATGTTCGATGGCACCATGGATTTCATCATATAGATTAT
>JBBREG010000009.1:0-34899 GCA_038203125.1 Chitinophagales bacterium | reverse complement strand
GATAAGATGAATACAGCTGCAGAATTAGCAGCAAAAAAAGCAACCCCGATTTTCGTCGATGCAATTAAGAATATGTCCTTCCGCGATGCGATGAATATCCTGATGGGTGAAAAAGATGCCGCAACACGTTATCTCGAAACGGAAACACGTTCACCGTTGTATACAGCATTCCTTCCGGTTATCCAGTCTGCCCTGGACGAAGTCAATGCACGGACGTACTGGAAATCTGTAATTACTGCTTACAATAATATTCCTTTTGTCAAGAAAGCAAACCCGGCGCTCGATGACCATGTCAATCAAAAAGCACTGACTGGTTTATTTAGCCTGATCGAAGTGAAAGAAGCAAAGATCCGTGGTGATCAGTCCGAACGAAAGACAGAACTTTTGAAGAAAGTTTTTGGTCAGCAGGACAAAGGATAATTTTTCCGTTGCTATTATTCAATAGGAGTTTCAAATTTCATTGCCAGGACGTTTGGGTCGAGTGCTTTTGCATCTATTTCACATGAAGGATGCGTCAGAACTTCATGAATCGTTACTTCGGGTAATTCGTTTTGACCCAGGTCATTTCTGACAAACATAAAGTTGAATCCAAGATCATTAGCGCCCACTAATCTATAGCCTTTTTTGGTGCCTAGTTTCACCATGGCAACTGGTGACGCACCATGATATTGAGGGTGTACTCCGGGGTAAAAATATGCAGGATCATAGGGTACCACGATATTTCGCTGACCATAATCAATCTGAGTTTCGATAATAACCACCCGGGGTTGCACAACCGTGATGGCATCCCAGATCCAATAATCATTTCCATCAATGTCGATAGACATCACATCTACATCTCCCTGGTAACCATGCTGTGTGATAATCGAATTAATATTTTCACGTGTCACATTCGAATGAATAAAAACAGGCTTATGGCCAAAGGGAATCGGATGGTGTTTGTAAAAATATTGGCCTCGTGATATACTTTGCTTATTTCCATCGATGAAAAGGCCATGCCATCCAAAATTCAAGGCGAGGTTAGCACAATTGCTATTTAAACCATCGTCAGAACCTATTTCAATAAAGCTTGCATTTTTTATGCCGACGACTGCGAGGATGAAGAGGATTTTTCCGTCTTCTTCGAATTGTGAGAATACCCGGAAGCCGGCTGTTTTCAAATTCAGTTTATCCGAATGGGAATGATGCAATTGATAAAAATGAAATATCTGCCGCAGACTGACCTGCGTTGCCGCTGAATAGCGTGAACGCATCCAGAAAGATTGAAAATATTTTTTAACCAGGTGTTTCAGGAAATTCATTTGACAGCTATACTTTCAGGGTATATGCAATGTGGAAGCATAAAACTCGGAAAAAGAATTCACATTGATCATGAGCGATCCGCAACGATCTCATTATGGGATCTTAAAAATAAAATTCGGATAATCAAAGTGGTAAGAATGATACCGCCACCGACCCATGACCACATGGATGGGAATTCATGATAGCCGATCATCACCCAGATGGGATTCAGGATCGGTTCCAGCATGGCGATTAATGAACTTTCAATAGCCGTAATTCGCCTTTGTCCGTACGTGAATAATAAATACCCTATTCCAATTTGTATGATGCCGAGAAAGATCAGCATCATATGTTCATGAAATGTAGGAGACACAGATCGTAAAAACCAGGGCAGTGTTGCCAAAACCACCAACACATTTCCCAAAAATATACCACTCATCTGTTGAGACTTTGTACTGAACCGCAGACTTAAGATTAGAAGTGCTGAAAAGAATCCGGACAACAACGCAAGACCATCACCCCACCAATGATTACCGCCGCGCTGATCCAGCAGGAAAAAGGATAGCCCCAGCGTACATACGATCACAGTCAATAAATTATATGGCTGGATTTTCTGTTTCAGGATCCTGGGCTCCAGCACTAACACGATGGCCGGAGAAATGTATTGCAGAAATATAGCATTGGCTGCTGTGGTTAGCTTGGTTGCGGTAACAAAGCAAATCAGTAAAGGTGCATAGCACAGGCTCACAAGTATGACCCTGCGATCGATCTTCAATGCCTCTTTACGAAAGACGATCAGGAAAAATAATCCCGCATATAAACTCCGGTAGAACAGTATGGTAAAAGCATCCAGCGTAATAAGCTTAACCAACAAGCCTCCTGTACTCCACACGATAGCTGCCAGCACGGTCATCAGGACACCTTTGGCATGTGGGGACATACGGAAAAACGCTACAGGCTAAAAATCAACGGAAATGAGATTCGGTCAAAATGAATCTGCTATAAAAATGGATCTGACCACTTGGGTTCAGAAATGATTGTATTATCTGTCATCGTCTTTAAAAAACTGATCAATGCGGATTTTTCATCAGCGGTCAGATCAAGCTTCTTGGGATCACCTGTAGGATACTCAAGGGCTGGGTGAAGATTCGGATGATCTTGTATATTCTCGCTGTAGAAATTAACAACTTCCTCAAGCGTTGTAAACCGGCCATCGTGCATATAAGGAGCTGTCAACTCTATGTTGCGGAGGCTGGGCACTTTAAATACACCATATTCTTCATATCGGTTGGTAATGTCACCGACACCATTGTCAGCATAGGTCAGATCAAGTCCATTACTTGCAAAATCCACTTCGCCTTCGAAAAGGCCTGCACCATGGCAGGTATTGCAATTACTGAAAAAGATGTTTTTGCCCATATTCTCTTCTACAGTGAAATTATTCCAGGGCAGGTCGGTCTGGCTGGCGTTAGAAGGAAATTGGATAAAATCAATTTTGGCATGTGTGCTGTTCAGTGAATTAATGAATGTTTCCATGGCGAGGAATGGCATCCATGATTCCATTTGTTCTATACCAAAAGCTTTTTTCGTAAGAATCTTATAATATTCGAGATTATTCAGTTTTGGAATTAAATCTTCGAGCTGCATTCCCATTTCAGTAGGATTTTCCAGGCTTTGTAGCATTTGTTCAGACAAAGTTGTGACACGGCCATCCCAGAATAATTGTGTGCCGGGATCTTCGCTGTAGGTTGAAAAACTTTTGAACACGCCTAATGCAAGTGAATTTCTCGTGGTAACATTCCCATTCACACCGTGACTAAAAGCAATGTCATCAGAAAAGGCGAGCTCTTGTTTATGACATGAAGCACATGAAACCGTATTATCGGATGAAAGCTGCGTATCATAGAACAGGACTCTTCCCAACGTAGCCATAGCATTCGATTGGTTGTGAGGTTTAGTATCAGGAAAGCCAATGAATTCTCCATAATTAAAATAGGTAGAAGGCAGATTTAGATTTTCTGAAAGGACTGCATATTCCTGGTCTGAATATGGTCCGGAAACTTCATAATCCACAATATCACCACACGAAGAAATAAAACCGAAAGAAGTGCAAAGGAAAAAGAGGTAGAGTGGGTATTTCATGACAGCGGGTTTTTATTCGTAATGAATATACTTACTATTTTATGGATTTTGCAAATCCATCATCACTTCATGTCAAATTCTTTCCATTTCCCGCCATCCTGGTAGATAATCACGCTGCCCTCGGGGAATTGCTTAAACGTCAGTATATACGGGTAATCAATGATGTCAGCTTTATAATATTCATTTTCATAACTGGAGGCGCCGATGCTACCCGAATGCCACCAATTACCCCATTGGTCAAAGGTGACTTTTAGTTGCATAGGTCCCAATTGTTCAACGCGGACACCATCATTTGGAGTGGTCATATTGAACTGGAAAATATCATACATGATCCCGTTAAAAGGTTTAGGCGTTTGATAGTCGAGAAGTTCATCAATTCCCGTAGGACCTTTGAACATGCTGGTCATCCTGATACCATGATAATTGTCCGGTGTATTTAAGATAAAAACATAGGGAGCATCATGCCATCTGAAATCTTCCAACAATGATGCAAGTACCTGGTTGGAGTTTCGCCAATATAATATCGTTTTTTGCTGCAGGTAGATACTCATACATAGGATGATTGCAGGTAAGATATATACCCATTTTTTAAGTGACCCCGAACTTGCCGATACCAATGCTGCTGAAAGGAAGGCCAACGAAAAATAACTATACCGGTCATTCCACCCAATCTGGAGGTGATTAAAAAAAAGATTGACTACCGGAAGGATGAGTACCATCGATGCAATAAAGCCGAAATAGGCAAGATGCCAGTATGGTTTTATTTTCCGGATACGGATCAGGTAGAAAAGACTGACAAGTATAACTGCAGTCATAAAGAAAAATGCAGTCGCCGGATACGGAATAATCTGGTCAAATAGTTGATTCTTTGTGGTAAAGGAAAAATAGCGTGCAAAGAAAAGATGCTTGACTAAATATTTTAGTTCTGAAACCACAGTCGCCAACAGATCAAACTTTAAATGCACATCGGCTCCGTAATGTCCTACCAGGGTACCAAGTGTTACCGCATTTAATCCTAAATAGGCTGCAAGTAGTGCCCACAGAATTCCGCAATACAGCAGAAAGGGCCTGAGGATTTCTCTTCTTTTGTCAGAAAGCAACCATGTGATGGTGGCTGCAAGTGTAATAATTAATGGAGTGGTAAAAGTGATCTCAAGAAGGAAAAGGGAAAGAAAATAGATGCCGGCTGAGACCAAAAGTATTTTTGGTCTTGCGTGGTAAGTATATTTTCCAAACAAATAAAAAATACCCAGGATCGAGCTTAAGGATAGCATGTAATGAACGCAAACTTTCCATACGACGGGTTCCACATTATACGGGTGTAACAGAAATATGGCGACCCCAATGAGGGCTAACGGATAATTGACTTTCGCACCCCATTTGTGCATCCATGTAACAATAACGCTATACAGCAGAAAGCCGTTGTAAGCATGAAGGATACAGAAAAAGAGATACCATGGAAATCCCTGTGTATCGAATATTTTGTAAAAGCTATAGAAGAATAAGTGGTGTAGCTGGTGATTTCCATTATACCCAAAACAATTGATGATATCTGAAAATTTTCCGTGATTGTAATCATCCTGCCATCCCGGAAAGTCAAAAACAAAACCAGCACCAATCGTTGGTAGAAAACTGATCAGGGATGCTGCCAGACAGAGGATGAAAACCGTACGTGACGATCTCATGGTGTCGAGGTGAATATTTCCGCAGTATTTTCTATCATCCCACCTTCAACAATTGAAATGATTCCTGAGCGTCTCTTTTCCTTTTTTACTAAAATCCCCTGCCATTGATCGCCACAGTCATTATGGATTTTTCCGGTGGAAAGTATTTTCAATTTCCCACCCGGGTGAATCAGGATCGATCCATCTTTAGGTATTGAAATCCGGCAACCAATTTCCAAAACACCACCCGGCTGAATGACAAGATTGCCTTCCAGATCAGCGCTACCTTCCCATCTCACACTATCACGTATTGTGATAGTTGCTGATGTATCCAATGTACACCAGCGAGGTTGCAGCAGACCCCGTTGCAAGGAACCGGGTTTGGCCATATTCATCAGCACCTTACCGATCTGACATGGTGTCACAGATGCCATATGGGCATTGTAGTCCATCATGTTGTCAGAGTACATGGTATCGCAGGGTGCAGTTTCAGTCTTATTCCAGCAGTTAGGGTGCGCAGGTGTGTCATCACAACCATCATAACCATTCCAGGTGTGGGCAAGACCGAGAGAATGACCGATCTCATGATTCGTAATACCACGCAATCCCCATACACTGGGCTTGCGATGCCAAAGACCAAATATCTTCACGGATGTTCCCAATGAAATTCCGGATGCATCTGCCTTATATGTTTTTGAGTCGATACTGTCAAGGTGATGGGTCTGTACAAAGATGTTCATGATCGAATCCGTATGTACACCATACTTCTTGATCACCCTTCGGTCACTGATGTTCCGCTCCCGGCCTGTTTTAACTGCATAGCATAACGTATCATCAATATGGTAATAGACACCATCATCACCCGGTACTTCGGGATCAGGTGTGATTACATAACGATAGGGGATTGGAAGCACAGGTGTATTATTTCCGTGAGGTAAAAACATTTTCATGTTTCGTTCCAGGTTGTAATGCGCGGTATTGATCCATTCATGCGCGTAGGCTGTCACTTCACTTTCCGGGATGCAATGTTTTCCATCGCGGGAATTCATAAAATGAAAATTCACCCTGATGTATTTCATGTGCATCAGTTCGGGATGTGCCACATACGATAAGGGCTCATTACACGGACCTGCTTTAGGATTGGGTGCTGTTCGTGAAATGATCTGAACATCTTCCTGCTTGGCAAAATGTTCCTGAAGTTTTGGGCTGCAGGATGCCATGAGGATCGTACCGAGCAGAATGCAAGCCAAACGTACCACAATTATGTATTTAAGCCGCCGCACACACTAATGGTCTGACCAGTGATATAAGCAGACATATCTGATGCAAGAAAGACTGCAAGTCTGGCTACTTCTTCAGGTTTCCCTAATCGGCCCAGTGGTACATTTGATAAAAAGGCTTTACGCGCTACATCATCGAGTTCGCCTGTCATATCGGATTCGATAAAACCAGGGGCGATGACGTTGCTTCTGATGTTTCTGGATCCGATTTCTTTCGCAACAGATTTACTAAAACCAATAATGCCCGCTTTAGATGCGGCGTAATTTGCTTGTCCTGCATTTCCAAAGATGCCTACAACAGAACTCATATGAATGAGAGAGCCTGATTTTTGTCGTAGCATCACCTTGATGCATTGTTTGGTCATATTGAACACGGACTTCAGGTTGGTGTCGATGACACTGTTCCACTGTTCTTCATCCATGCGCAGCAGAAGAGTATCATTGGTGATACCGGCATTATTGACAAGGATGTCGATGCGGCCGAATTGTTCGAGGACAGAAGGGACCAGGGATTCAGCATGTACAAATGAACTTGCATCCGAATAACATGCCATGACATCCGATCCTTTTTCTTTCCATTCTGTAGCAATGGCTTCAGCTTTTTCACGCGAAGAGAGATACGTGAAGGCAACAGATGCACCTTCTGCGGCGAAGGCTTCTACAATCGCTTTACCAATTCCCCTGGATCCTCCTGTGACGAGGGCAACTTTTCCTGCAAGCAGTGACATAGTTCAATGGTTATGTTAAATTCAAATGTACAAAAGTCGTTTCAACAGGGTTGGAGAGAACTCCTTATCTGCTGACTTTTCCCAATTCACCTTTCAGGAAGTCTATGACATTCACTTCTAATGCATCCTTTCCCCGAAGTTCTGATAGGTACCATGACACCCAGTCGCCGAGGTGGACCAAATACATGGCACGTCCAATCATTGTATCCCCTTTGGACCAGACTTCGAGAACCGTGTCTGTGTATTTACGTATGATTTCCTTATTGATATCCATGCGGAGTGCATTGCGACTGTAATCATCTTCATTGCGCAAATAAATCACGGCCAGGTCATCATTTTTCTCTGTCCATCCGACGAGTTCGTTGTGATTCATCTCCGGTATGACATGATGCCAGCAAAGTGCTTTGCTGTTTTCATTGATCTGCTGACGCAGGCGTACGGCAACAGGCTCCATCCGGTCTTCAATATAGATGATGGGTATTTTATTGTGAAGCTGATCCGCGATTTCCCGGGCATATACCTTTATAGCTTCTGATTCGCTGCGAAGTAATCCGATGGAAGCCTGCAGATCATTGGTGCATTGATCAGATATGAATCCCATATGCTGCAGGATCCATAATTGAACCGTGAGTGAATAGCCAAGACAGGCACGTGGGGATGGCCAGCCGGTAGGTACCTGCGCATAATCGTAACCATCTGCCTTCGCCAATTCAATGACTTTTCCGCCGGAAGCGATGGCGATGATGTTAGCGCCCTGTGCTTTTATTTTCTCGTATGCGATCAGGGTCTCTTCTGTGTTGCCACTATATGAACTTGCAATCGCGAGTGTGTTCGGTCCTACAAATGCAGGCACAGAATAACCTTTTCGTACGATATAAGGGACGTTACATTCCTGCGCAACAAAGGAGGCTACGAAGTCAGCTCCGATTCCGGATCCACCAAGACCGGCCACATATACATGATGGATATTATCGCGGGTGGATTTGAGTTTTACATTTCTTCCGATTTCCATAGCCTCATCGAGTTGATCCATGAATCGGGCAATCAGCTGGTCCATCATAAGGTGGTTATTTATTTTCTGGAAAATTGAGGTGTAAAAGAAGTTAATTTTTACAAAAGGATTTCCTGAAACAATGAAAATGCCAGTTTTTGGATGTTAATAACTATATGGGGCCATTGACAATCAGCACGTTACGTTCTAGTGGCACTACTAGTAGTGCCACTACTTATATTTTGTTGAATATGAGCATCTTATGAATTTATGAGGGACTTATGATCTCTACGTTTTGTAATAGTTTTTCCCCTATCTTTCTATCCACCAGTTTTAAAACATTATCACCTTGTCAATCCAGCGAAAACACGGCCTCTGGGGAGAGTCCCTCGCCGCCGAAGCACTTCGCAGTGCAGGAATGGAAATCGTAGCCACCAACTGGCACCATCACCACGCAGAAATAGACATTATTGCCAAAGACGGTGAAGTACTGGTATTCGTGGAAGTTAAGATGCGATCGTACTCAGATTACGGCCAACCAGACCAAATGGTCAGAAAGAAGAAACAACGCATGATTGTCGATGCCGCCATGGCATACATGCGCCTGATCCAATACGAGTGGGAGATCCGCTTTGATATTGTATCCATACTCGGCGATCCGGATACAACCTATCATCTGAAACATTTTCGGGCTGCTTTTTTTCCCGGATTGAAATTCAGATAAGAGGACCCGGCCGCCTGTGAGACAATACCTGCCATTGGGACTGGGGGGAATACTAGGTAACCGCGATACGACAATATTTTTAGATTATTACAATATCATCCTTGTAGGAATATTGAATTAATCTTACCTTTGCGGTCCATTATTAAAAATGCCATGAAAAAAGAGATTCATCCGGCCAATTACAGGTTCGTCGTTTTCAAAGATTTTTCCTGTGATTTCGCATTCCTGACGAAGTCATGTGTCGCCACCAAGGACAAGATCCAGTGGGAAGATGGTAACGAATATCCCCTCGTGAAGCTTGAGATCTCAAGCCAGTCTCATCCCTTCTTTACCGGTAAGATGAAGTTTATCGATACCGCCGGACGGATTGATAAATTCAACAAGAAATTTGCTAATTCAAAATTTGCAAAAAAAGAAGCTGAATGATCTAAAAGCCCCGGCAACGCTGGGGCTTTTTTCATTATGAGCCCAGACCATCTATGCGCAACATCATTCTCTTCGATGACGAATCCCGGGAACGGATGCTGCCCATCAGTTATACCCGCCCCGTAGCTGAAATCCGCACCGGCATCCTTACCATCCGCGAACGCTGGGAAAAACTCCTCAAAGGCACCGCCTCTTTTATCACCACTGAATACCTCAGTGATAAATACCCCTTGCAGCTCGCCGCCGATAACTATGTCATCAACGGCTCCGTCATGCCCAATGACCGGTTAGTACGACTCATCGAGCAACTGGACCCCAATGAAGCCCTGATGAAAGATGGCGACCTCATTGCCGCTCGTCTCAACCAGGCCCAGTTCGAACATCTTTTCAAAGAAGAATCCGTAGACGAGATCGTTGGGATTGAACTTGAAGAAACCCCCATTCTCCATCTGTCCTATCCCTGGGATCTTTTCTTATCTCTCCGGACCGCAATTGAATATGATTTTGAAATAGTAACCAGGGGAAGAAAAAGTCAACCGATCCCATCCAATACCAAAGTACTTGCACCCGATAATATTTTTGTCGAAGAAGGTGCCCAGATCACCTGTGCTATCCTGAATGCCCAGTCCGGCCCTATCTATATTGGTAAAAATGCCCAAATCATGGAAGGCGCTGTTGTCCGGGGCCCGGTTAGTATTGGCGAAGGTAGTGTCATCAAAGTAGGTGCAAAAATTTATGGTCCTACCGCGATCGGCCCCTATTGCAAGGTCGGTGGCGAAGTCAAGGAGGTGGTTTTCCTCGGCCATTCCAACAAAGCACATGAAGGATATCTTGGAAATTCCGTCATCGGGGAGTGGTGCAACCTGGGCGCAGGTACTTCCGTCTCCAATTTGAAAAATAACTACTCCAATGTCCGTACCTGGAATTATTCCACCAATGCAATGGAGGACACAGGCTTACAATTTCTCGGCCTGGTCATGGGAGATCACAGCAAAGCAGGGATAAATTCGATGTTTAACACGGGCACCAGCGTTGGTGTAGCTGCCAATATTTTCGATGCCGGATATCCACCCAAGTTCATTCCCTCTTTTGCATGGGGAGGCGCAGCGGGTTTGAGCACGCATAGGTTTGTTGATGCCCTGGAAACTGCTAAAAAAGTTATTGCACGCCGGGATATCACGATGTCATCTGAAGATCAGGCCATCCTGCAGCAGGTGTATGATCTTTCAGCATCATACAGATGACGATCCAACAACCTCACCCGTTCCGTCGGTGGCTGAGTTATTTCTTCGAGCAGCCCATCGGAGAATTTACGAGCCAGTACAACCAGCGCCTTGCCATCTTCCTGCACCGTGGACGCTACAAACTGGTCACACATGGCGCAATCTATAGCTTTGAAGATCTCTATTCCAATTATCGAAAGAGTTTTGAACGGATGGATTGGGAGAATTATCCCGTCAAATCATGCCTGATCCTGGGCCTCGGCCTGGGAAGTATACCTGTCATGTTGACGAAAAGGTTTCACAAAAAGATCAATTTTACGGCTGTAGAAATTGATGAAATTGTAACTCAACTTGCACTGGAATATGTGCTCAGACCTAAAAATATACAGGTCCAGGTTTTTACAGCTGATGCAGCTTCCTTTCTGGAATGGCATGCCGGCAAATATGATATGATTTGTTCTGATGTATTTGTTGGCGACCGAATACCCAAAGCACTGGAGACTGAAGAAGCACTTCTTTCAATGAAAAGGTTGCTAAAACCCAAAGGATTACTTCTCTATAACCGGCTCAGCAGGTTCAGACCAGACATTGACGTTTCATTAAGATTCCGCGATGAGGTGTTCCTGAAGGTTTTTCCGGAAGGTGGTTACCTTGATGTGGATGGTAACTGGATGTTCGTCAACAACATAGCAGCATTTGAAGCTAACAGATAAGTTCCACCAACCCAACCAATCTCCCGTACATCTGAGTCTTAAGCAGGTAAGAGACATTTGGACAGAAACAGGCCTCATTTTTCGCGGGTCTTTGCTACCTTTACTGATCATAGCAGTAAGACCAACTGCCAACTGACCGATAAGTGGATTCAGGCCAGTAGAAGAGAATAGCAGACCACCTCCCTGGTCTTTGAACTCACTCCGAAACCTGTTCAGCCTACCTGTCTGACTTCGATGTTGAAAGCAATTAGTAACTCAAATCTTAAGTTCCTTCCGAATGCGTAAATTTTATTACTCCTTGTCTGCTATCCTGTTTCTTGGTTTAGCAATGTTATGGTTTACCCAGGAAACTGAACCGGTACCATACAAACAAAAAAGAACACCGAAAGATCAGCGCATCGATGGTGCCATCGAAGACTGGAAGTTTACATCATCAGATGTAGAGACCGGTGAGATCCCGGCCAATAAAAGACTTGCAGCACTTCGTGAAGCAGAACGCCGTGTAGAAAAGCAATCCCGCAACCGCGGTGGAGGCAGTCTCGCAGGCGCCATCTTCCGTGAACGTGGCCCTAGTAATATCGGTGGCCGCACACGTGCCGTCCTGGTAGATGAATCCGATCCCAATCGGAATCGCATCTGGATCGGTGGTGTATCCGGAGGTCTTTGGAGGACTGAAGACATTACCATGGCAGATCCGGGATGGACCAAACTGGGTATTCAGTTTGCGACCACTTCGATCAGCGATATCGCCCAGGATCCAAATGATCACAATACATTTTATGTAGGCACAGGTGAAAGTTACACAGGTGACTTTCTGGGTGTTGGTATCTACAAGACGACAGACGACGGAGCATCATGGACTTTATTACCTTCCACACAAAACAGTAATTTCCGATATGTCAATGAGATCATTGTTCATAAAAACAGTGATATATATGCAGGTACCGCACAGGGTGGATTGTTTCGCAGTAAAGATGGCGGAGATATTTGGGAGAAAGTTTTAGGCACCGGCCTTTCCGGCGCCAGTAGTAATGATATCCATGACATTTATTGGAATGAAGTAAGTCAAACATTCTACGCATCAAACGATAATTCAGTATTCAAATCAACGTCAGGCGATCGGGGCGGATGGGAAAATATCGGCAACATCAAGCCAGGATTTCCAAACAACCTTAATCGTGTAGAATTGACCATTTGTCCTTCTGATCCCGATGTGATGTATGTGCTTGGCGCGGTAGGAAATGCAGCTTCCAAAACGTACGTCTCTAATGACGGAGGTAATAACTGGATTGCACGGTCTGAGCCAGGTGTATTTCCAGGCCAGGATTTTACGAATGGTCAGGCATGGTATGACCTTGACATTGCTGTAGATCCGGCGAATTGTGGAAGGCTTATCGCAGGTGGTGTAGGAATGCTGGAATCAAGTTTTCAGGCGATCAGTTGGCAACCCATTGCTGAAGGTCAAATCCACGTTGATCATCACTACATTGTTTTTGACGAGAAAAAACCGGGCCGTGTATTCTATGGAAATGACGGAGGTATCTGGATGAGCAATAATTCAGGCAATACGATCCAGAATAAAAATATCAATTACGCGACTACACAATTCTATTGTGCAGCTATACATCCTGCCGCAGGATCTCCTTACATCATTGGAGGTACTCAGGATAATAATTCCATGGCAATAGATGAGGCAGGATTTTCACCAGCACGCTCAGTATGGGGTGGTGATGGTGTGTTCTGTTTTATCGATCAGAATGAACCCAATATCCAGATCGTTTCTTCCCAAAATGGGAACTATGGCTTGTCAACGGATGGTGGCCAGGATTTTGGTTTTGGATCCTCCATTAATGGTGCATTCATCAATCGTTCAGGATATGATGACGAATCAAATATCCTGTATGGCCAGATCAATACGGGTGGATTTTTTCGCTGGAATATTAATACCGGCGTTACGGATGAAGTGGATGTCATTGGACAAAGTCTGAACGTAAGTGCTGTAAAAGTAGATCCTAACGTTCCTAACCGTGTGTATTTTGGAGGAGGAGACGGAAGGGTTCTTCGTGTTGATAATGCCAATGATGCTTCCAAGGTATTGTTACCGGGTACACTCATCGCAGATTTTCCTGGCAATGCAAGTGTGTCATGTGTGTATATGGATAAACAAACATCTGATCACATGATTGTCAGCATGTTTAACTATGGTGCAGCATTAGAAAATCTTTATGTTACTTACAATGCAGGTGCTGAATGGACAGCTATCGAAGGCGATCTTCCGGATGTACCGGTACGCTGGGCCATCTTCGATCCTGCAGACCATGATCGGGCCATGATCGCTACCGATGTGGGCATATGGACGACAGAAAATATTGATGGAGATCAGACACATTGGGAACCCACCAATCCTGAAAACGGAATGCCATTCGTCAGGGTAGATATGTTGATCATGAGAGATATTGATAAAGTTGTGTTAGCAGCCACGCATGGTCGTGGACTGATGACGACAGAAATCTTCTCCTCTGCAACACCTGTGATCATTTCCCAGGCGATTGGATATGAAGGTCAGGCACTTCGTTTTGATGGTTCTTTTTCAGTCAATGCACAATCGTACAGTTGGGATTTAGGTGATGGTACGTTATCATCCGAAAAAACGTTAACCCACGCTTACACTGAGCCGGGTGTATACAATATTTCGCTCACGATTAATGGATCTATTACTCTGACAAGGACAGTAACTATTCTTCCATATCTGCCTGCTCCTTACGAGGCAGACGGCGTGGAATATGCAGGTGATTTTGAAAGTCATCCTGAACACTTCGCAGCCAACAATATTTCCGGTACACCTTTTCAAAAAGGGAGTTCTTCGAAACCAGGTAAAGACGGTACACACAGCGGTGCCAATGCCTGGGTACTGGGTATCAATGACAATGCCTACCAGAATGACGGAAGGGCAGAGCTCTATACACCACAGTTTGATCTCAGTGTACCGGGGCTATATGAATTAAAATTCTGGACGAAATATGCAATCCAGAACCGCAATGACGGATTCCAGGTGGAATATTCATTGAATAGCGGCGAATCCTGGACACAATTAGGATCCAGATCAGATCCGAACTGGTACAACTATCATAATCAAAATATAAGTGATGGTGCCTTCCCGCAAGGCAAAGATTATTTCACCAATGTACAACTTGAGTGGATCCAGCATATCAAAGACATCAGCTTCCTGGTAGGTCAATCGAAAGTAGCATTCCGGTTTGTATTCCGTTCAGATGCAGATGAAGTTGCGCAGGGTCTCGCCATTGATGATTTCCAGATCACCAGATATGAAGGAGAGCTACAAACAACGGTGACCGTATTTAATGCGGACTATACGGACGACCAGGAGATTACAATCAACTGGACTACAGGTGTGGAATATCACGCACAGGAGTTTGTGCTGGAGCGTTCATTTACCGGATTTGAATTTACTGAAATTGCAAGACTGGATGCAAAAGCCGGTACCAGTACGGTTGCGCAAAACTATCAATGGGTAGACCAAAGCCTTCGCAATGTCATCTTCTATCGTATTAAAGTGATCAATGACAATCCAGATATCAACTATCATCTCGAATTCTATACTCAGACAATTGTTGTACGCAGGGATATTGAAGCTAATATCGTTCACAATGTCCTTACGAATCCATTCCAGGACCGTATCCTGGTAAGTTTCAGCAGCGTCATCAACGAACCTGTCAGTATTCGAATGTTTGATATGTCAGGTAAACTCATTCGCGATCAGTTGGAAACTCCTAACAATGTTGCATTTGAAATAAATGGTCTGCGCTTACCACCGGGCATATATCTGGTCAGCGTTCAGATAGGAGAAGGAGAGATTAAGACGTATAAATTATTCACCAGCGGAAGCTGATAAAAAGAAATTGCCGGGGCAAAATTTAGAAGTATCCTCACGTAACCCCGTAAAAGAGTAAAACGGTTAACCGGTCTTCGGTTAACCGTTTTATTTATCTTAGCAACCTTCTCAAATAAATGAAGATCCACCTATGCTCAATCTAATCCTGTTTGGTCCTCCGGGAAGTGGTAAAGGCACCCAGGCAGCCAGGCTGGTAGAAACGTATAACCTGGTTCATATCTCCACCGGGGATCTGTTCCGTGGAGAAATGGAATCAGGCACTGAACTTGGCCTGCGCGCCAATGAGTATATGTCTCGGGGCGAACTGGTTCCGGATGAAGTTACGATTGGCATTTTACGCAATAAGATGATGGCGCACAGGGAATCTGAAGGATTTATCTTTGATGGATTTCCGCGCACAGTACCGCAAGCTGAAGCACTTGACGGTTTATTGGTAATGATGGCTCAGCGGATTGATGCGCTCATCATGCTCGATGTACCCGAAGAAGAAATTGTCAAACGGATCCTGCTCCGTGGACAAAATTCCAGCAGGCCGGATGATAATGATGAGGAGATCATCCGTACCCGCTTTAAAGTTTATCTTACCAAGACCGCGATCCTGTATGACTACTATGATGCCAAAGGAAAGGCATATAAGGTGCCGGGTCTGGGAACAATTGACGATATCTTCCATTCCTTATGTGAAGCTATTGACAGCTTACACGTCTGATGTCTACTGAACAAAACTTTGTTGATTACGTAAAGATCCATTGCAAGTCCGGAGCCGGTGGCCCGGGTTCTTCGCATTTTCACAGGGATAAGATCTCTGCCAAAGGGGGTCCGGATGGCGGCGATGGCGGCCGTGGTGGAGATGTCATCTGTCGTGGCAATGCCCAGCTCTGGACACTCCTGCACCTGAAGTATCGCAAGCATGTCATGGCTCAAAATGGTATGCCGGGTACAGGTCAGTTAAAAACCGGGTCTGATGGCGAAGATGTGATCCTCGAAGTACCGCTGGGAACAGTTGCTAAAGACGCAGAAACAGGCGAAGTAATATTTGAAATCACCAACGACGGTGAAGAGTTTGTTCTGATGCCGGGTGGCCGCGGTGGGTGGGGAAATAATCATTTCAAATCCCCAACCAATCAAACACCGCAGTATCATCAACCCGGTGAACCACTCCAGGAAGGATGGCGGATTTTGGAATTAAAAATTCTTGCCGACGTAGGTCTTGTTGGATTTCCAAATGCAGGAAAATCTACATTGCTTGCTTCCGTCTCTGCTGCCAAACCTAAAATTGCTGATTACGCTTTCACGACGTTGACACCGAATCTCGGTTTCGTTCCTTATCGCGACAACAGGTCGTTTGTGATTGCCGATATTCCCGGAATCATCGAAGATGCACACCTGGGTAAAGGCTTGGGACATCGTTTTCTACGACACATCGAACGGAATGCAGTGCTCCTGTTTATGGTCCCTTGCGAGAGCAATGATATCGCCAAAGATTATAATATCCTTCTACACGAACTCGAGATGTATAATGAAGAATTGCTTGACAAGCCACGGCTTCTTGCGATCACCAAGAGTGACCTGGTTGATGATGAGATGCAGGCCCTGATGGCGCCCTCATTACCTCCCGATATTGATGCCGTTTTTATCTCTGGTGTGACCGGGTATAACCTCGATGCACTGAAGGATAAACTTTGGCACCTGCTCGCTGATCAAAAGTAAGCAGGTCCAATGCAAAGATTCCGTTTTGCATTCGTATTTTAGAAGCTATGGATTGCAGACAGATTTATACATTTCTATTCATTCCATTTTTATTCATTTCAGGTCAGGCACAACCATCTTCACCTGTGTGGCATGGAAGCACCTCTGTGATTCCACTCCCTGCCGTTATGGATTTCGCCAGCGGACAAGTGGAATTGAATGCGCAACTAACCCTATATGCAGATAAAAGACTATTTACATCCTTTGATCCGGTTATAGTATTCACTGATATTTTTGAAGAAAAAATAAAATATAAAATTCCGGTGCGTGACCTCACTGCGCAGCATCAAAGAGACAATAGTAAAATTGAGATCAGTCTGGATACAACTCTCACCCAGGAGGGGTATGAATTAGATATTTACGATACCGGCATTTTTATTCGGGCCTCCGCTTCTGCCGGTGTATTCTATGCCTTACAGACCCTGCGACAAATCCTGAATCTCGATAATCTTTCGAATCCAAATCATACGAAAGGTTCGTGGGATTTAATCTCCATGGAAATCCGGGATGAACCACGCTTTCCATACAGAGGAATGCATCTTGATGTAGCCCGGCATTTTATGCCACTTGATTTTGTCAAAAAATATATTGATCTCATCTCCTATTACAAGATGAATACGTTTCACTGGCATTTGACAGATGACCAGGGGTGGCGAATTGAAATCAAAAAATATCCGAAGCTGCAAACCATTGCTGCCTGGCGGGATGAAACACTGTTGGGACATTACAGTGATGTGCCCGTCACATATGACGGACAAAAACATGGTGGATATTATACACATGAGCAAATTAAAGAAGTGGTCGCTTATGCTGCACAAAGAGGTGTTACCATTATTCCGGAAATTGAAATGCCAGGTCATGCACAGGCAGCCCTTGCAGCGTATCCTGAACTGGGATGTACGCCCGGACCATTTAAAGTTGCCAAAACATGGGGCGTATTTGAAGATGTGTTTTGCCCGAATGAAATCACATTCACTTTTTTGCAGGATGTGTTGGATGAGGTGATGGATTTATTTCCTTCAAAATATATTCACATCGGTGGAGATGAATGTCCAAAGGCCAGATGGAATGAAAGTGCATTTTGTCAGGACCTCATGAAAAGGGAAGGGTTGAAAAATGCGGAAGAACTCCAGAGTTATTTTATTCAGCGAATGGAGAAGTATGTGAATTCAAAAGGAAGACGGATCATTGGATGGGATGAAATACTGGAAGGAGGTCTGGCACCTGATGCTACCGTGATGTCCTGGCGTGGAACAGCAGGAGGTATCGCGGCTGCAAAACTCGATCATGATGTGATCATGACACCGGGTCCTCCATGTTATTTTGATCACTATCAGTCTGATCCGGCATTTGAACCCTTGGCGATCGGAGGGTATACACCTATTGAAAAAGTATACGAGTTCGATCCGGTTCCACAAGGTTTATTGCCAAAAGAACAGACACATATATTGGGCGGACAAGGGAATGTTTGGACAGAATATATGACCACTCCTTCTCATGTTCAGTACATGGCATTTCCAAGAGCAATTGCATTAGCCGAAGCACTTTGGACACCCACTGAAAAGAAGGATTGGAAAAACTTCTCTTCCCGGCTGATTAACCATTTTGACAGACTCGATCGGATGGATATCAATTACGCTACCCATGTAATCATGCCGCAAGCTGATGTAGAAAGTCAACCTGAAGGATTATCCATCATCTGGAAAAGTACAATGGCACCACCTTATCAGTTTATTTACATGTCTCAAAATCCACAGGATGAAGTATGGCAGTTGGTTAATTCAGGAGACACATTCATGCTTACCACTCCGGCCAATATTTATTATAAGAGTGAAACCTTTGCCAAAACATCCCAACATACATCCTCGTCTGAAGAACGAAGTGAATCACTACAACCGAAAGTTTCGCCGGTGAAAATGATTTCGTATAACCCTTCCAAATCCCGAACATCTAAAATATCTGTATCACCTCAACCCAGTGAGCGGTATCCGGGAAGAGGTGGAATCAAAGCTTTGACAGACGGACTCATAGGGAATAAATTTTTCAATGGTCAGGACTGGTGTGCATGGGATGGTGACAGGGTAGTGATTGACCTGAAGTTTGATGAATTGACCTCAATTGATTCCTTTACGCTCGGGATCCTTTCCAGTTCTCAGGCCTGGATCTATCCGCCTGAAAGTGTGGAAGTTAAAGGTTCGACAGATCTCGAGAACTACATAGATTTAGGTACTTTTGATCTGTCCGGAATGCCCGCAGGACGCAATGATGCCAAATTCCAATTACCTGGCACAAAAGTCAAAGCGCTGAGATTCTCCATCCTGCCAGTTCAAGAAATTCCTTCGGGCATGCCGGGAGCAGGACATGAGGCCTGGACGTTTATAGATGAGATCAGTATCTATTAATTATATTTTAAATAAATCTTCCTATTCACCATCCTGAAACCCAACCCAAGTCGGGCGTCCAGGGGTCTATAGGGGCAAATACATAAACTATGAAGTCTGTCTATTCTCTTTCCATTCTAGCTGTCCTGATCGCTATATTGACAACCACAGGTTGTGAAAAGGACAAATGCACTCGTACCCAGGAATATATCTCCTATGAGCCGATCTACAAACGGATCGAAGAAATGCGAATTCCGGCTACCCTGGTCAATGCCAAATCCCTGGAAGCTCCGGGCAAAATCTTCTACTATAATGGATATCTCCTGATCAATGAGATCAACAAAGGGGTCCATATCATCGACAATAAGACGCCAGAAAATCCGGTCAACGTCGGCTTTATCGAATTGCCAGGAAACCTGGATATGGCTGTACATAATAATATCCTGTATGCCGACAGCTATCTCGATTTAGTCGGGATAGATATTTCCAACCCAACAGCACCTGTAGAAGTTAACAGGGTACAGGACGTATTCCAAAGTTTTTATGCATTTGATGCCGTCAACGGCTACCTGGTAGAATATAAAGAAACTCCAACCAAAATTACCATCGGCTGTGAGGATATCAACTGGGGCCGTGGTATCTGGTTTGAAGGAGATGTCCTGATGGCTGAATCAGGAGCTTTCGATACTTCGTCCGGTAGAGGAAATAGCTCAGGATCTGTTACACCCAGCGTAGTTGCAGGCGGATCCATGGCGAGATTCACTGTCGCTGACGAATATCTCTATACGATAGATAATTGGGAGATCAAAGTTTTTGATGTAAGACAGGCACTACCTGCTTTGAAAAATGAAATTGCCACGCAATGGGGTATTGAAACTCTATTTCCACTGGCAGGCACTTTATTTGTTGGGTCCGATTCAGGTTTATTGATCTTTGATATCACCAATCCCGAATCCCCACAATATTTATCATCCTTTAATCATGCCACTGCCTGCGATCCGGTAGCTGTCTCCGGGACGACTGCATTCGTCACACTTCGTAATGGCACAGAGTGTTTGGGATTTGTCAATCAACTTGATGTACTCGATGTTTCTGATCTGACGAATCCGAAACTGATCCGCACCTATCCAATGGATAATCCGCATGGTCTGTCAGTGATCGATGAAACACTGTATCTCTGTGAAGGTGCCTTTGGATTAAAAACATTCGATGTCAGTAACCTAAATAGAATATCCGATAACCTCCTCGACAAAGCCTCAGGCTTCTACGCTTATGATGTGATCGTATTGCCTCCGGGTAATCATGTCATGGTGGTAGGTCAGGACGGATTATACCAGTTTGATGCCACAGACCGAAGTGACCTCAAACAGATTAGCGTTATTAAAATCAATAATTAGAATACAGTTATCGCTACATAAACTTGTATGAAAGCCATACTCCCTGCCATCTTCCTTTTCACCCTGCTCATGAGTTCTGTGAATGCACAGGTACAGGATTCATCTCAACTGGTGGATGTTGTCTATCTGAAAGATGGAAGCACACTGATCGGCAGGATCATTGCGTGGGACCTGGACCGGGGTATGGAATTTAAACTTTCTACAGGAGCTACGATAGCGATTTCAAAAATGGATATCAAAAAAGTGACGCAGAATACTTTGCCGGATTTAGAGGGAACTCCGGCGAAGACTGTAGAATCATATGTGAGAACACCCAAAGTTTATAATTTTCGGGAGCGGGGTTGGTATCATACCACGTCAGGCTTTCTCAACTTTTTTTTCCAGGGTGGTGCCGGTGTGCATCATGCGATGGGATATCGCTTTAATCGCCTGGTGGGTGTCGGAGTAGGGACCGGAATTGAAACGCATGATTTTGATTTCAAACGCAATTTTATTCCCGTCTACGCAGAAGTGAGAGGATTTCTTTTGTCAAAAAAGATCACTCCCTATTATGCACTGAAGGTGGGATATGGATTTGCATTGAAAGATGATATCAGTGGCACCATAGCAGCAAAAGGTGGCTTTCATTTTAGCCCCGAAGCAGGTATTCGTTTTGGCGCAGGAGAAGTAAGTTATTACCTGGGTCTTGAATACAAACTGCAAAAGGGGAGTTTCACCTGGAATGGGTTTGACTGGACTGGCAGTACGACGCTCACAGATCACATCAGTTACCGGCGTGTTGAAATCAGGACGGGATTACTGTTTTAATTTAATCAAAATCATTTTATGAAATATAATGTCATCATCCTGTTTGTTTCGCTGTTAGCGTTTACAGGCATGTCTTGTGAGAAGGACCACGACTGCGTGGAACAAGAAACATATTATATGGTCTTCGGACATTTCTATGGCGAATGTGCAGGAGATGGTTGTGTCGAAATATATAAAGTAGCCAATGAAAAACTATACGAAGAAACCAGCAATCAATATCCCGGCGATGAATTTTATCCATTCCAGGAATTTGAAACGCTGTCGGATGCAAAATATGAGTTGGTAAAAGACCTGGAAAATGAAGTTCCTGAAGAACTTTGGAATGAAACACAAACGGTAGTGGGTATTCCTGATGGTGGAGACTGGGGTGGAGCTTATTTTGAAATTTCCTCCACGCGTGGCCACCGGTATTTTTTACTGGATCAGAATGATAACAACATGAGCGCTGTGTATAATGCTTTTGTGGATCGGATAAATGAAAAGATCGCCATCATCAATCAATAATTGACAGGAGAAATGGGCAAATATTTTTCTTTCATATTGATTGTTGGGTTACTCACTTGTTTATCCTGTAGTGATGAAGTAGAACTGGGGGATGGGGATTATCTGGTCTTCGGACAATACGGTGCATACTGTGGAGGCGAAACGTGTGTTGAATTTTACCGGTTAGAATCAGACAGGATTTTCGAAGAGACGTCTGATCAGTATACTGGCGAAGGGTTTCATCCTTTTAACAACTTTGTGGAATTACCTGAAACGGCTGTCAGCATTGCGAAAGAATTAGAAACCCTCTTCCCGACACGGCTCCTGGTCGAGCCTGACACGATCCTGGGTGAAACAAATGTCATTGATGCCGGATACCTGTACGTTGAATGGAAATCTGAGACACAACATCGGTACTGGATCATCAGCAATTCATCCCCTAATCTGTTGCCGGAGTATAGGACCTTTGCAACAGAGATTTCAAATGTGATTAATGAATTGAATTAATACTACAATTCGGAAATCGTCATCTATCATGAAACATAAACAAAACAGAAAATAAACTTTTGACGGAAGCTGAACTCATATCAGGATGTCTGCGCAATGACCGTAAGAGTCAGGAGCACTTGTACAAGAAGTATTTTCATACCATGATGAATATGTGTATGAAATATACCAAAGACGAGGACAAGGCATTGCTGATATTGAATGATGGTTTCCTGAAAGTGTTTCAGAAATTAGGCACTTTCCGAAGTGAAGGTTCGCTGGAAGGATGGATCCGGAGACTGATCTATCATACACTGGCTGATTTCTACAAGAAAGAAAACAGTTACATACGATTTATCCAATTTGAATTGCCGGAAGAAAAACAATCACAATCCACACCTTCAGATCCATTAGAATTGCAGGATCTGATTAGTTTGTTGGACCGGATTCCGGAAAGATCCTCTGCAGTGTTCAGATTGTTTGCAATCGAGGGATATTCACACGAGGAAATAGGTGACATGATGCAGATCAGTACAGGTACCTCCAAATGGCATCTGTCCCACGCACGTGAACGATTACGCTCTTTAATTACTAATGAAAATCATGCAAGAACAACATCCATATAAAATGACATCGGAACTCGGTTGGGCCAAAATGGAACCCATCCTTGACCAGGTCATGCCCGTCCCTCAACGGTCGCGTCGTTTCATACTCTTTTGGTGGACCGCTGCTGCAGTAATCGCAGTAGTCCTCATAGGGTATGGCACGTGGATGAAGAGAGATGCCTATACACAACAGATAGCTATAGAAGAAACACCATCAATGAAAGTTCCTGTGGTTCCACAGACTGATGACGCAGCGTTACTTCCTTCCATGTCCAATAATACCGGTCAACAAGAGGTAGCAGCAATACAGGAACAACAAGTTCCAGAAGTAAAAACTGAAACTGAACATCAGCTTACTCCTTCCACATCACGACCAACTGCTATCGGAGCTACTAAAAAATCAAATTCAAACCGGATATCTGGTTCGACTCTTTCTGCTGAAAAACAAACGTCTTCGGAATCTACAGTTGCAATTCAAATGTCTGATTTAAATGAAAGTGAAATCATTACATCTCATATCCCTGAATCAACAACGCCTGATGGTATAGCAATTTCAGAAAGTGTACCAACTCCGGCAGTTAGTGAAATGAGTGCATTGGATTTTCTTCCACTCACTGATGTGTCCTGGGATTCTGCTACAGAAATCACGATGGATATAGCGCATAGTGAGATACAGAAAAGCGTGATGACGACTAAAAGAATGTTTTCTCCTTATTTGACAGTGAGTGGATTGGCAGGATTCGAAAAAGGATATGGTGGTCATGGTGGTGCGGGGCTTGATTTTGCCATCACACCTTCACTTTCGCTCAAGTCAGATCTGGGATATGCTATTTATAAACCTCATGGGGAGGTGTTCAGTGCAGAACGAGATGCGGCTGAAAACAATATTGTCGTGCAGGAAGATCTGGGATATCTCGGTATTGGTCAGTACATCTCTGCTGATGCGCTCAAGGCCACCAGCAATGCTACTGCGACAATCGCTCCACTGGTAGAAACTCTTACCCAGTTTCAATGTGGACTTGGTTTGAAGCTGGATGTTTCCAAAAAATTCTTTATTGAAGGAGGTGCCATCGTGGGATTTGGATCGAAAGGAGAAAGCAGATATCCTATTGTATCATATGATCCATACAATCTACCGATCAATGGTACCGCATATTCGATTGAAAATTCTTTTGATAGTTATGATGTGATCCGTTCTACTACAGCCGCGTTGTATGGTAGTGTTGGTTTGCGTCCGACGAGGAAGTCTGAAGTTTTTGTTCAATATCGTCATGCACTTAATTCTTATCTCACGACAGCGCCAACATTCTCATCTGTTGATGGAGATCGTACAGACTATATACGAGGAATGAATGTAGGTGTACGGTATCATCTGTAAAGCTTTAATGTAAAAGATACTATGAAACAGCTAAAGATAATTTCGAGCCAGTTTTTACTCTTATTGTTAGCCGCAGGGTTGTTTGTTGCATGCGATCGCGATTGCGGCGGAAAGCCTGTGACGATAGATTCATTTGCGTTGTTTCAATATGAATTTAAAAATGAGGCATGGGGTCATCAGCATGAAGGTTGGTTCATAGATGTCGAAGGTGTCATTGGTCATTATGAATTACCGTCCGTATGGATTGAGCCCGATAGTATGGGATTTCTAACAGAAGAGGAGCTGGATCTCAATATGGCTAAAGCAGATGAGATAATTGGCAATGTGAATAATGCTGACCTAAATACATATTCAGAACTCCTTAACCAGGTAAATCCATTCGATCTGTCCTCATTTGAAGTCGTAGGGGCTGATGGGGGAGATGGGTATCTGTATGGCTACCAGTGGAAACCTTCATCCGGTAGATTTCATAGGGTGCTATTAGCCCGTGGGATCGATTATCACCAGCGTAACCTGGATCCGGAGGCGGTGGAGATAACAGAGTGGCTGATAGATATTGGTCATAGAATAGATCCATATTTCGGGTTTTAAAATTACTGGGGGGTTTTATGTTTATAGGCGCCTATCCGCCAAGCCCACCAATGTATCGCCATTGAGATGAATTCACTCTTACTACCAAGAAGGTTGACCTTGCAGGGAAGATGGAGGATGAAATGAAAGGATGAAGCGGGTAAGAGGGTGAAGAATAGCCAGCGAAATCAATTGCTCCTGTTGTAAGCCTGGGACCAAAATAAATCCGGCTAAGGGAAGCATTACTGCAATTCCTTAGCCGGACAACAATTTAACGATGTAATTAAACAGATTATTCGTAGTATGTATAACTAAGAATTTCCGTGTATGGGCCGCCACTGCTTGTTCCGTTTTTTGTGATGGTAGCAGGGCGATTTTCAGTATCAAATGTATAGGTATAAGAAACGCCATAAGCTGATAACGGATCTGAAGTGAGATGCCGAACAAAACCTGAAGAGAGTTTTGCACTCGCCTCTCCGAATAAACCACCAACTGGTTTCCATTCAGAATCCACAGCATAGATTTGCTGGATGTTGCTGGCATTGTCTCCGGTCGTGTAAGAAAACTCTCTGTCTTCTCTTACAGTACCGTCATCCTCATACCGAATCCTATTGGTTACATCTTTGTTGGCTATTGTCAAATCATATTTCAAATGATCTGCACCTCCATAATGTTCAACAATTTTTGAAAGTATACCATCAGCATTGTAGGTATACCCTTCATACTCGCTGCCATCTGTAACCCACAATTCCTTGGATACTCTTCCATTTGCATCCAGTGTATAGGTGGTCGGATTTCCACCTTTGGTAATGATAAGTTTACCAGCTGTTGAAAAATCGTACAAAATGGTATCCTCTACAGTTCCATTGTACGTGTTGATGATACTTGTGACACGATCAGTAGCATCATAGATAAATTGCCAGCCTTCCACATCAGCGCCGGTGCCATCATAATCTAAATTAATAGTTTTGATGAGGGAGGGCTCTACGACAGGCGGATTGTTATCATCATCATCCTTACAGGAGATTGTCAAAGACATGATTACTGCCATGCACAGGTAGAAAAATAGATTCTTTCTCATTGTTAATAGATTTAGTTAGGTGATATTTGAAAAGTGAAAGTCAGTATATAGGTTATAAACCATACTCATTTATGAAATACCCTGGTATTTTAGTTGCCTCCTGAAAGGATGATTAACGCCAATCCTGAAATAAACAGAAGAAACATCAGGAACAGGAGCTGATTAACACTTCTTCCCCCTCCCTTAAACTCTTTCCAGATAAAGACGCCCCATAATGCTGCAACCATTGTTGCTCCTTGTCCTAGGCCATACGAAATGGCTGCCCCAGCCTTACCTGCCGCCATAAAACTCAATACGGTACCAAGCCCCCAGATCAGACCTCCGGTGATGCCAACGAGATGTGTTGGGAACCCTCCCTTAAAGTATTGACTATAGGTCACTGGCGCCCCTACAAAAGGCTTCTTCATAATAAACGTATTGAATACGAAATTGCTGGCCAACATGCCCAGCGTAAAAATGAAAAACGCTGAATATGGAGTTGCCATGCCAGGTGTCGGAGATTCAAAATTGTCGACATCCATAGCCGATGCTACAAAGCGATAGAAAAAAGACATCAGTATACCAGCCACAATGGCGAGCCAGATCCCTTTAGAAGAGGCTGCTTTGTCCTCCTTTTTCATTTTACCGGCAGCGATACCATTAAAAATAATAGCTATCATAATTAGTGCCACACCGGCAAATAATATCATTGGATCTCCTTTCGGAGAACTCATATAATTTATGATTACACCTAGCACCAATGCAAGCCCCACACCCAAAGGGAAGGCCACCGCCATGCCCGCAATCGAAATAGAAGCGGAAAGCAATATATTGGATGCATTAAAAATGATTCCGCCCACCACGGCACTCCAAATATTGGCAGAACTGACCTGGCTCAAATCGGAAATAAAGCTCCTCCCCTGATCTCCTGTACTTCCCAAGGTCAGACCAACAATTAATGCAAGTAATACGACTCCGATTACGTAATCCCAGTAGAAGAGTTCATAGCGCCAGGTCTTGGCTGCAAGTTTTTGTGTATTGCCCCAGGAGCCCCAGCAAAGCATGGTGACAATCGTGAAGACAACTGCAAGAGAATAACTTTCGATAATATACATAGAGCAGTATTTAGTTGGTTTACTATTATCTGTGAATTTTTTCACTCAAAAATTGGAACGCCTCGCTCAACCTAGTATCTGAAACCAGGTCGTCATGATCATCGTCGAATACCCGATACTCGTGATAGACATCCTCCTCCCGTAAAAGAATATGTGCCTTACCATTTGTATTGTACTCCATATCAGAATCAGTAGTACTGATATAAAACCACATTTTTTTCATTAATTCCCTGTCGCCAGTGATTGCACTATGTAGAAGAGCAGTGTCTATAGGCGAATCAAAAAGTATACATGCCGTAAACATCTCAGGGATCAATGCATTATGCATGGCAGTCACCCCGCCATCTCCAAACCCCACCAAAGCACGGAACCGATAACCTGCGCGGGCATTGAAATCAGTTTCTATTTTAGATAGGATGCTATCCTTCAATGATAACTCTTTCGTCGTTAAGAATACCAAAATCAATGAAGGCAAGGCTCCAGTCAACATCTCCCTTTGTATCAAGCCTGCAATACGCTGCCTGTGATGAGCTTCAGCAATTCCATAAAGGTACACCACGGGATATTGCCTTGAAGCATCAATATATCCAGGTGGCAGTGTAATGGCATAGCTGTCCTGTTGAATCATAATTGACTTTGGAAATTTTACTTTCTTCGAAGTAGGTTTAAAATCCCCACGATATACTTTATTTTCAAAACTATCACTGATATAACAAAGTGCATTTGGTAAGGAAGCTCTCCAATAAGAGAAAGTATGGCCACCATCTCTCACCCGATACTCATGCTGTATCTGCAGATCGCGTAGCAGTATGTGCAATTCCTCATTACTGCGGCAGAGGGTATATTCGTCATCTCCATTATCGATATAGATCTTTAATTCAGAAAATTGTTTGGGATCGAGTGTTTTAAATAGATGAAAGGGTGAATATTGCTTATAATAATCTGTAATCCTTTCTGTTCCGATAGTTCCAACACCTCCAAAAAGTCTTCCCCATTGATCATTCCACTCAGCAGCATTTTCAACCATATACTGCTCGTCTGTCCTGACGGACATACTCAACGGTACACTCACTTTGAAGATATCCGGATGGCGCAGGGGTAAAATCAATGCACCAAATCCACCCATGGAGTATCCCATCGTGGCACGATGTTCTTTATCAGCTATCGTCCGATAGGTACTATCAATAAAAGGCACGAGATCGTTAATAAACATATCCTCATACAGAAAGGTACCGGCATAATCATTGACATAATAATTTCTGAATCCCTGTGGCATGACGAAAATCATGGGCACTATTTCCTTCCTTGCCACTGCAGCATCTGTAATTTGAGAGATCCGCCCATACTCTAACCAGGAAGACTCATCATCCCCCAATCCATGCAGAAGATAGACGACAGGATATTCTTGCTTGCCCTGATGATAATCAACAGGAAGAACTATAGAATATTTAACATCTTGTCCAAGCACGGCACTTTTCATGGTTAAGCTTTCCAAAATACGTTTGTTCCCACCCGCAATCATGATTGCAAATGGAAAAAAAGCCAACATGAAAAGTAGGGTAACCTTCTTCATATTAATTCATAAGTCTTTTCTTAATAGAGGTAAGTGATTCATCCAGGCCATTCAAAAAAGATTGGTGGCTTTGCGCACCTTGCCTGACCCGATACTCGTATTCAATGTCGTCTTTACGGATTTGTGCATATAAATGGTGATACCCGTCATAACTGTTGCATTCATCTGTGGCATCCAGATAATAGAAGGTCTCTCTTGTCGCGACCGCTGGTTCATCCACCAATGTTGCATTGAACAGAAAACAGGAACCGAATAATTCTGTATTTGCTGATACGAAGGAATTAGCTACACCACCTCCTGCTTCATTTCCGAGTAGCACTCTATCAGGCTTTCCAACTTTGGTTCGATACGTTGAATCTATCCTGGACACAATACCAGTCAGTACGTCCAGGTTATTTTCAATATCATCAGCAGGCACCTCTACGACAATTGATTTGGTCAACTTGCCACTTTGCATATTGTTCCTTAGCAAAGAAAAAATGGTAATTACATTTTCTTCTCGTTTTCCGTCTTCAACATCGTGGATAATATACAGCACAGGAAAGTTTGCTGAATTGATTGTGTAATCAACTGGGGTCATTACGTGTAAAGTGACACCATTAACTTCCAGTGTCTCCAGGACATTTTGTTCAATCATGGGGGATATTGCGACTGGTAGAGGTTCAGATGGATGTGGCGTACTCTGGAATGCATTGCTGATAAACCTAAATGCCTCCGGGTAAGATTTTTTCCAGTAATCAAAAGAGTGACCTCCATTTCTAACGCGGTACTCGTGTGCAATGGAATTGTCCCGCATAACCTTATGCAGGTTATCACTCGTGATGGAAAGTGATTCCTCATCATCACCACAATCAAGCAAGATTTTCAATCCATCAAATCGTGAAAGATCTCCTATGGTAAACAAATGGAAAGGACTGTGTGCTTTAAAATAGTCGGTCAGTCTTGCCATTCCGGTTGCATTAAATCCGCCAAATAATAAACCCCACTGACTATTAAACACATCCTGTGGCTCTGCCAGATATTGATCATCTGTGCGAAAGGACATACTTAAGGGCACTGCCACAGAAAAAATATCCGGATGCAGGGCAGGCATGATCAAAGCACCATAGCCGCCCATTGAATATCCCATAACCGCTCTCGAATCTTTATCCCTTTTTGTTCTGAACAGACTATCAATCGTCGGCACCAATTCTTCACTCATCATGTCCATGTAAGGATAATCTCCAGAAAATCTGTTGACATAATAGGAGAAATACGCAGCCGGCATCACATATATCATAGGAACGATATCTCCGGCATATTGATCTGAATAATATTGAAGTCCACCACCTGTATACCATGCTCTTTCGCTATCCCCGTAACCATGCAGCAGATAAACCACCGGATAAGATTCAGTGGATGCATCATATCCCTCTGGCAACAAAACAGCGTAGGTAATGTCATTGTCAAAATAGGTGCTGTACATTTTTTGATTCTCCAGCAGCCGCACAAATGGGATGACTGGATCATCCTGCTTGCAACTCGTAAATAGCAATGATAGTAGGAGCACCGCTACCGAATGAGAGACTCGAACTGAATCGTACATGAATCGTATCTTATCGGTATATCTCAATGTTGTGGTGGATTTAGTCCTCTCGCAGGTGATGCACTATAGATGACAATCGATTTCATATAGAGGCTAAATTCAGGGTCTTTATTGAGCCATGAGATCTCCAGATGATGATTTCCTTCCTTGAGGAGGTACTTATGGTATATATCATATTTCCGGACGATATAATCGAAAGGCATTTTAACCTGGTCGATCTTCTCACCGTCCAGGATAATATCCAATAGAGCTACATAATCACTTTTAGCCACGCCACATCTGCTTTTCACATTCCCAAGAACAACGATTCCATTTCCGTTAAAATCGATCGCAATATTCTTGTCCGTAAACTCTTGCCTGAGATAACGCTCCTCTGATGGATACATCCCTTCAAAACATTGTTCATATCGAACTGTAGCGGGTTTTTGTATTTTGATAGAAACAGCATCTTCATCTACTGAGCCATTCTGCTGTTCAATGAGTTGTAATGTATGCTTATAGGTCAACGCGTAGACGTCATTGAGCGTGATATCCATATACGGAAACTTCAATCCTTCTGCTTCTTCTAATGCAGCTTTCCAATAAGCAGGAATATTTTTGTATCCCCCCATAACCCCTAAAATGCCTGCTGCAGAAGCCGGATTGCAATCCGAATCCTGACCGCATCGGGTTGCGATATCCATAGTCTTATAAAAATCTTTATTCCCGTATAGTAACCCAATCACCACATAGGCAGCATTTAGTCTGGCATCTATGTTGAATGAATTAAATACACCTTCAGGGCAGCCTTTCTCAGCAGAGTGTTTTTTTTCCACTTCAAACCAGGTCTCTTTCCAATCATCAGGATACTGTTGGTGCCAGCGGATGACATCTGCAATTGTTTTATAAAACTTGCTTTCTGCAGGAATTGTACTAAGCGCTTCTGAAATAATATAATTCAGATTGTCTGATGTATAAGCTAAGGAATAGAGTGCTGATATGAATACACCACCATACCATCCATCCCCATAATTCATGATATGACCAATGCGATCACAAAATTCAGAACCTGTGTTGACCATGCCCGGAGTCATCATGCCAGCAAAGTCAGCTTCAATCTGAAAGTCAATATCGTCTGCATGGGGATTGTTCATCCAGTGACCTGACGCTGGAGGCATGATACCATTTAGGATATTATACCGTGCTGCCTGGTTAGCATGCCAGAGTTTGTAGTCTTCGTGAGCAAATTCATAAGCAAATGAATCTGTTGGAGCGTTGAGACCAACTTTCTCAAGGATGTTGACAAATGTCAAATCAAGGTAAACATCATCATACAAGCCAGGATCGAGATCAAAGGTTTCTTTGATATAATGATCATGCCAAACCATTGGCTGATAATCCTGAATCATAGTGCCTTTGAAACGAAACTCTGTCGGTCCTCCAAAGGTGACACCAATGGTCTGTCCCGCCCAACCGCCTCTGATCCTGTCTTTCAATTCAGCTTTTGACATCGTGACTTCTCCTGGCATTACAACAGAGGGAGTCCTTGTAACAGAACACCCAATGAAGGATATGCAGAAGGCAGCCATAGCTAAAATATGTTGTAGTCCTTCTCTCATATCAATGCCCTATAGCTGGTAAATTACTTGCCGGTGGATTCTGTGAATAAACGATCAGGTCATTAATCCTATATTCATAATCAGGGGATGGATTGATCCATTTCAATCTGAGCGTATGTTTATGTTCCTCCAGCTGATATTTCCATGCCGGCTCAAGCCGTCTTGATGTATTTTTCATTGGGAGTTTTACAGTTTCTGATAGCACACCATCCAAATAAACTTCCATAATTGCCACATAAGGATCATCTCTTTCTGCGAGGCCCAGTGGCTCCGAGCCATAGGTACGTTTGGAGATACGGTCTATGTAATCCACATCTATCTTTGAACGCTTTGCCATATTTCCATACAATAAGAATCCATTGCCGGTAAATTCCATGGTAATCTCATCGGTAAATGATTGGTCAATCTTCATCCGGTCTATGGGATAGGTATGTTCGAAATTCTGTTCAAATTTAACCGGGATGGGCACGGTTATAGGAATGGTCACGCTATCTCCATCAATATTTCCTCCTGCTTTCGCTATCACCCCGAGTGCATGTTTCATACTCCAGCCATAGGCCTTTTCAAGCGATACATCGGTGTTCTCGAAATTGCTTTTCTCAATTTCCTGTAGCGGTTTGAGCCAGAAATCAGGTATGTTTTCATACCCAACCATTACACCCAGTACGCCTCCCACCGTAGCCGGATTACAATCCGCATCCTGACCACACCGGGCAGCGATGTCGACAGATTGTGTAAAATCACCACGACCATACAACAAGCCTATCGCGACGTAGGCTGAATTAATTTTGGCATCAATATTAAAGCCAAGAAATACACCTTTCGGACATCCTACATCCTGATTCCATTTCTTCTGCACTTCAAACCAGGCTTGTTTCCAATCATCAGGATATTTTTTATAGGCAGCAAGAACAGTTGAAATACATCCATGAAATTTTGTGTTTGCCGGAATGGTGTTCAATGCCTGGGTGGTTATGTATTCAGGATCATCAGAGATAAATGCGAGTGAATACAAGGCGGAAACAAAAACACCGCCATACCAGCCATCTCCACTATTCATGACATGTCCTACGCGATCGGCAATTTCTGTTGCCTTATTGACCATACCCGGAGCCATCAACCCGATAAAATCAGCTTCAATCTGAAAATCAATATCGTCTGCATGCGGATTATTTTTCCAATACCCGGATGCCGGAGGCATGATACCATTGAGGATGTTGTATCGGGAAGCCTGATTGGCATGCGCCAGATGATAGGCTGTATTTGACCAGTGATAAGCAATTGAATCAGCACTTGCATCCAGTCCATATTTTTCAAAAGCATTGACAAAATTCAGATCCGTGTAGATATCATCAAATAACCCCGGTTTTTTATCCCACCAATATTTGACATAATGATCGTTCCAGGGGATAATATGATGTTCGTCGATGAGTGATCCATTGTATTTAAACTCAACAGGTGCCCCATAGACCACGCCTATGGTCTGGCCTGCCCAACCACCTTTGATCTTATCCTGAAGTACTTGCTTCGACAATGTGATGGATTTTTTGGAAAGTGTGTCTACTACCGTCTTGTGATTAGTATTACACGCTGCAATGAGTAGACATACCGCCCACAGCGAAAATTGTACTGATATAGCATTCGGTTTATACATTGGCTTTAATCCCTTGTTGCTTTATATACACTTAGCTCAGTGATCGAAGTAAATCCGGAGACTTGCTTAGTGTATTTGTTCCAATGATCCTGAATCATAGCGTCACCGATGATTCGGATTGCTTTAGTGGTCACTTTATCAAAACTGAGTACATACTCTGCAAAGTGAGGTTGATATATTAAATAGCCCGTCTCTGGCATCGGAGGATTGATGGAAGTATGAGTCACTCCAACCCATTTACCATCTTCATTCTTGTATTGTACGTTTAGAGATGTAAACCATCCTCCAAACTCTTCCATGCCTCCGGCGTGGAATGCCATCATGTCAATAGATTGTGGTTCGGACCATTCATAGCCATAATAATCCACCTTGGGAATTTTCGCTTTTGCAGCCAGGCTATAGAAAACAGAACCCGGACCATCCACGATACCATCCCTTATCACTTCAACGTCCTTAGAATACATTGACCTGCCAAAAGTCGTCCAGCATGAATCACGTACTACTTCATTTACAACACGCACATTGGCAAGTACACTATCTGCTAAAGAAGCAATATTGGTGTTACGTACCAGCAGGTCAAAATCGCGCATGAGTTTTTGTGGACCATTATCCAGTTGGATTTTTATTTGGTAGGGCCCGGGCGTGGTGGGTGTGCCAGTGATCCGGCCCTTGTTGAAAGTCGTGCCGGGAGGTGTAGTGCCACCAATCATCGACCAGTTATAATTTTTATTTGCATCACTGTAAAATGTGTAATCAACCGGATGATTGACTTCCATCATCGGTAAAGGACCAATATAAAATTCAAGCGGTACAGTAAAAGTTGCTTTAGTATTGATTGTGACTTTCTGCTTAGCTCCTTTTCCGGATAGCTTACCGCCCTTTGAAATAATCAGATCGGTTGTCATCCTGAGCGTACGATCTATCATAGACTGAATGCTTGCATCAGGCAATTCATGACGAGTGATATTGATGTAAGTATCATTGAAAGGTTGAGTCCATCCTTCAATCGGGAGATATAAATCTTTAGGTAGTGCTTTAAAACCATACATGATCCCCAATAGACCTGCTACTGTAGCAGCTTGATTATCTGCATCGAAACCCATAGCACATGACAAATCTAATGTTCGTTGGAAATCACCATTCCCATAAAGCATCGCCAGAATACCACAAGCGCCGTTGAGATTGGCATTCCATATGGTCTTGGTCATATCAGGTTCTGTGACATAATATTTCTCAGCCATGTCTTTCCAGGCATCTTGCCATTTGTCAGGATACTTTTGATGTAGTGCGATCATATCGCGTATAGTCTGCGCATATCTTCCATCAGCAGGTAGTTCTTTCAACCCGATGTCAATAAGCTTTCGGATATCTGT
>JBBREG010000008.1:0-36703 GCA_038203125.1 Chitinophagales bacterium | reverse complement strand
AAGCAGTGATCCGGCGATTTTTCAATTGAATGGAAAGTCCATTGTCTTCTTCCGTTTTCACCACATCGATGAGTTCCTGCTTGGAAACATTTGTAAACATTTTAGGGTACAGAAGATCAAAGGCTTCGCTATATTTTTTCTGGTTGGTCAGTTCGATGTACGAATCTAACTTCTTCTGAATTTCGGGATTTCCGGTCACCTGAGCATTCAGGGAAGTCACCACGAAAAAAGCCAAAGCGAAAAAGAGAATTTTTACGGTGTTCATCATTACTTTTTTAAACTGTGAATTCAGGAATACTTGTCTTGGGTGAGAATGCAAGCTCAAGTTCAAATACCAGACCAAATTCCCTGGCAACATGCTGCCTGACAGACTGCAAATCTACATCTTTCCCCAGTAGACTGCTAAGGGAACATACACTTTTGTCCGGATCCGCTATTCCGCAAGGGATGATATGATTAAAATAATCCAGCTGCGTATTAATATTGAAAGCAAAACCGTGCATGGTCACCCACCTGCTCAGGTGAACACCCAAAGCACAGATCTTTTTTGACTCATTTAAAGCTTGATTAGGACTAACCCAAACACCTGTAAATGAAGGATTTCTGAAAGCCTGGATATCATAAATTTGAAGTACCCTGATGATCACTTCCTCGAGCGATCGCACATACTTATGGACATCCGTAAAGATCAGGTCCAGGTCCAGGATTGGATATCCTACCAGCTGACCCGGTCCGTGAAAGGTAATATCCCCTCCCCTGTTAATCTTGTAATATTCAATCTGGTATTCCTCTAATTGCTTTTCATTAATCCGGAGATTTTCTTCTGATCCACTTTTTCCGAGGGTAAATACGGGTGGATGTTCACACAGAAGGAGATAGTGCTGCTGAGGCTCAGGATAGTCCGCCCGTTTATTGTCAACCAGCTGTTTGTGAAGCTTTGTCTGCAACTCCCAGGCTTCCTTATAAGGGATGAGTCCGAGGTCCACTACCAGTACTTCGCCGTGAGTTTTTGTCATTAGGTACAAAGGTAATGTTCCCCTTAACGGCAATTGGTTGTTAAATTGTTCACCATACACAGGGATTCAAGTAACTTTATTCCACCAACTCCCAGGCAAGATGGCATCGTATTTGTGCAATTAGTCTAATCCATCCCACCATTACTTCCTTCTTTTGTATCAAACCGCAGTAACATGAAGTTTCTAATTTTAATGTATTTGGTAGTGATGTCAGTTGTGGTAAAAGCACAAGTAGCGCCAGACTTTACTGTCACTGATATCGATGGGCAGGTACATCATTTGTACGCTGACTATCTCAACCTGGGTAAGACCGTCATGATCAAAGTGATGTTTACTACCTGTCCGCCATGCAATTCGATTGCTCCCCTTATGGAACCATTTTACCAGGAATGGGGTGCCGGTGAGCATGATGTTGAGTTTTTCGAAATGACAGATAAAAACTTTGACACGAATACATTAATGGAAGCATATGCTGACCAGTATGGGGAGACTTTTCCGGCTATCAGCTTCGAGGGCAATGCATTGGCCACCGTAGCACCGTACAAAAATGGAACGTTTGGACAGTGGTCTGGAACGCCTACGTTTATTGTCATCGCGCCTAATGGAGCCGTTACGTTTGATGTCAGTGGCTCAGGCAATCAGGCAACCATCAATGCAATTGATGCAGCTTTGACAGCAACCGGAGCTCTAAAGCCTGGCCAATCCAACCTGGCACCTGACTTTACCATTACGGATAGTGATGGAAATACGCATCAGTTGTACGCCGATTATCTCAACCAGGGAAAAACAGTTTTGATTGAAGTATTTTTTACCACTTGTCCGCCATGCAATGCTATCGCACCACTGATGGAACCCTTCTATCAGGAATGGGGCGCAGGCGAACATGATGTTGAGTTTTTTGAACTATCAGATAAAAATTTTGACACAGATGAATTGGTCAACGCATACAAGGATATGTATAGTGAGACATTCATTGCAGCTGGTGTGGATGGTGGAAGTCTTGATGCTGTTGCGCCCTATAAGAGCGGACAATTTGGTCCCTGGAATGGCACACCGACTTTCATTGTGATTGCCCCTGACGGAACATTTCAATTTGATGTTGATGGACCTAACCATCAGGCAACCATCCTGGCACTCGATCAGGCAATTACAGCAACTGGTGCAGTAAAACCTGATCCTGTAGAATTGCCTGTCACCGTATCAGGCTCTGTTCAATTTTTGGGTGGTGCTACAGGTGTTGGTAATGCCCAGGTGCAGATTATTAACTCTCTTGGTAATGTTGTCAACTCATCGACTACGAACGCTTCCGGCATATTTGATTTACAATTATTCCTGAGTGAGGTGCAACCCGGGTGGTCCATGAAAGTGATTAAAGAAGGAAACCCATTAAATGGTGTGAATGCACTAGACCTGGTCCGCATTCAAAAACATATATTATTTCATGAAGAGATCGAAGATCCAAAAGCACGGATTGCATCCGATATTAATAAATCCGGATCCATTACTACACTCGATAATGTGGGTTTATTAAAACTACTTCTTGGGATCACACAGAACTTTACGGATGGTCAATCCTGGATTGTGGTACCGTCAGATACAGATTTTGGTCCTCCCACACATGGGGCCCCTGTCATAACAGATACAACTATATTACTTGATGATATCTTAAGTGGCGCGCGACAACCTGATTGGATTGCCATTAAAAAAGGAGATGCAAACGGAAATGCAAATCCGAATGAATAAATAAAAAAAGAGGCCGTCTCAATGCATTTGAGACGGCCTCTTTTTTTAATTCATTTTGGCTGCCCAACCCTGGATAGCCGTATTGATTTCATTTTTATTGTCTTTGTAATAATGATCACTTTCATTTGCGAGACCAGTTTCAGCACTTTTCGTTCCGGTAGCTACAGCAGCAGCGTAATCTCCTTTCCTGGCTTCACTTTGTGCCTGGATATATAGATTCCAGCTATGAGGAAATCGTTCCGTTGACTTCTTAGCCCAATCAAGTGCCATCTCAGCATCTCCTTCGGCATCGAGTAAAAACTTTGCGCCCTGTGCATAGACCTGCCATTTTTTATCTTCAGGAGCTTTCTCAAGAGCATTCATAATATTGGCTACTGATTTTTCCATCATATCCACTTTAAAGCGGATATAAATGCGCATTTTTTCCCAGGATAACTTAATATATCCCATATCCATTTTCATGTCGTGGATGGTGTACGCCAGGCGCTCCTGCATACCTTCATTCATCTTCGGTGTAACGATGATTCTCAGAGCATCTTCAGATTCCTGATATGTGTAGGCTCCCCATTGATCCAGTTTTTTATTGAAGATGACGGTCCATTCAGTCTGTCCGGGAATGAAAAACAATGAATACTTTCCTGCTTTCAGATTCTGTCCTTCGACATTGACATCCGTTGAGAATTCAACAGTTGTAGCTTCGTTAGCACCTCCTCTCCAAACCTTGTCGTAGGGTACAACACCGCCCCAAATCGCACGTCCTTTGACGGCAGGTGCTCCATACTGTACATCCACCTCTGTGAGCCCAATGGTGTATGAAACGGAGGCTTTTGGACTTAATCTTGGGAGATCGATTTCCTGGGCATAAATAAAACTCCAGGAGCTAACCAGGAATGTAAAAAAGCTAAGAAAGAAAGGTCTTTTCATGGCTGAGAGATATTTATTTGTTGGAATTAGGCTATGTACAGGAGATCGGCAGATGTTCGTTAAACGACATATGGTAAGTCTTTCGTATACCTCCGGGGTCGTTGATATCCTAATGAAACTTAAATTTTTGGAGAACTGTGATAAATCGCCAGGAAGATCATGGTCAGCTTCATGGCATCGCTGACATCGGAGGGCAACCGGTCCGTAACCGACCAGTCCCGTGGATCACCAGCATAGTGCATACTCACTTCGTAGTAGTTCTGACCCCTGTCAGTAATAAACCACCTTTCGCGATCATTAAAATACCTGGTTCCCCAGTTATATTGATGACTGCCATCTGAAAGCTTCCAACGGTTAAATTCATTTGGCCAGGTGGTTTTTGCATTCACCACGACTCCATCACAGCGAATTTCCCAAAGATTCGGATCATCATCCCACTTTTGCTCAATGGTGGCCGTCAGATCACCGATCCTCAGATCCCACTCCGTCCAGTCATCACGAAACGACCATCTCATACGCAGCTCTCCTATGATGTCTTCATCATCTGTTGTAATGGTCCATTCCCGAAACGAATTGTTATAAACCGTTCCGACGCCAATTACGGATTGTGCCTCCAGCCCTGCGGGAGTGGAGAAGAAAAGAAGGCTCAGCAAAGCAGAGCTGCGAATGAATGTCGATAGTGATTTGGTAATCAACAGTTGCTGTTTAGTTAGAATGGAAGATCATCGTATGATGAGCTTTCCTCATTGCCTGCCGGAACACTTGATGGAAAGTCACCTTCGGCTGGTTTCGATTTCGGTTGTGCCCCTGAAGCTTCTACCCGCCAAGCCTGGAGATTTGTAAAATATTTACCCTGCCACTCACGACCCCGCAGGTCAAAGTATACCTTGATATCACTTCCCTCCTGGAAACTATCAATGACTTCTGTACGGTCCTGAACCAGTTGAAATTTTACGTGCTGGGGGTATTGGCCCTGTTCCATCAGGATGACAAATTCTCTTGTCTGAAAGGTGCCGGATTTTTGTTCAGTATCGAACTTCTTATGAAGTTTACCTTCTACTTCGAAAGACATAATTGTTTAGATTTTAAATGGTGAATTAATACGATTTTGCAAACAGCACCCGGCCTTTGGATGGTTGTCCGGACATGACACATTTTCCATCTTCCTTTTCCTGGTCCAGGGGAATACAACGGATTGTAGCCTTGGTGAGTTCTTTAATTTTCAATTCTGTTTCGGTGGTTCCGTCCCAATGGGCGGAAACAAAACCTCCTTTATTGTCCAGAAGGTCAGTAAATGTATTGAAGTCATTTGCCTCATTTGTGTGTTCCTGTCTGTACCTCAATGCTTTAAGAAGGAGATTCTGCTGAATGTCATCAAGCAGCCCGGTGATGTGCCCGGCAAGACCATCCAGGGGAATAAATTCTTTTTCCCGTGTATCCCTGCGGGCAATCTCGGCATGACCTTTTTCAAGATCCCGCTGTCCGATAGCTACACGAACAGGTATGCCCTTCATCTCGTATTCCGCATATTTAAATCCGGGCCGGTTTTTTTCGTCAGTGTCGTATTTGACAGAAACTCCCTTATCCTTCAGTTCGCGCATCAGTTTTTCAGCAACCTCACTGATCGCTGTATCGGGTTTTGGTACAGGAATGATTACAACCTGCAGGGGTGCAAGTTTTGGTGGCAAGACCAAGCCTTCATCATCACTATGCGTCATAATCAGGCCACCTACAAGACGTGTTGAAACTCCCCAGGAAGTTGCCCATACGAGTTCCTTTTGATTCTTTTCATTGAGAAATGTAACATCAAACGCGCGCGCAAAATTCTGCCCCAGGAAATGGGATGTCCCTGCCTGCAGTGCCTTTCCGTCCTGCATCAAAGCCTCGATGGTATACGTTTCCTCGGCACCTGCAAAACGTTCATTAATAGTTTTGGATCCTTTGATAACAGGCATCGCCATATAAGTCTCTGCAAAGTCAGCGTAAATATCATGGATGAGCCTGGCTTCCGCTTCGGCTTCTTCTCGTGAAGCATGTGCTGTATGGCCTTCCTGCCACAGGAATTCTGTCGTGCGTAGAAATGGCCGGGTACGCATCTCCCATCGAACGACGTTCGCCCATTGATTAATCAGGAGTGGAAGATCCCTGTAAGATTGGATCCAGTCTTTATACGTACTCCAGATAATTGTCTCGGACGTTGGCCGCACGATCAGTTCTTCCTCAAGTTTTGCATCCGGATCGACGATCAAACCATTACCATTTGGATCCGCTTTCAGGCGATAATGAGTTACTACAGCACATTCTTTCGCAAAACCTTCTACATGTTGTGCTTCTTTACTCAAAAAGCTTTTTGGGATAAATAGCGGGAAGTATGCATTAACGTGTCCTGACTCCTTAAATTTCTGGTCCAGAATGTCGCGCATCTTTTCCCAAATGGCGTACCCATGTGGTTTGATCACCATACAACCTCTAACTGCTGAATTGTCAGCCATGCCGGCCTTCCGTACGATGTCAAGGTACCATTGTGAATAGTCCTCGTGACGTGGTGTTATTTCTTTTGCCATAATCCAATATGTATGCCTGCCAGGTAAACCCGGGTCAGCAGCGTTAAAATCTAATTAATGTTTTCAGATAACGAAACTTATCTACTTCAACCGCCGTCATATGCTTTAGAAATCTTTCCCAAACGTGGTGACTGATGAAATCAACCCTTTAACAACGCGGTGACAGGAATTTAAGCTCTTGTTAACTACATCGACGGGCCAAAAGTAATACTTTAGCAGTGGATGTTGCGAGTACCCCTGCCACGAGGCATCAATCAAATCTCAATCATGAACGTACACACTTTCAAATCATTTTTTCTCACCCTGGCAGTTGTCTGTGGCATTAGCACAGCATACGCTCAGTTTGATGATGTTTACTACGATCCGGATCTGGCTGGTATGGATGGCAACACCTATGATGATGAAGCATATGCCTCAGATGAAGATGGTGTCACCTACTATGACAATGATGAATACACCTATTACGATGACTATGATTACTATTATACGTCCCGTATTCGTCGTTTTCACAATTCTTACTCAGGTTTCGATTTCTATGATCCTGTCTACATAAGCTCCAATTATTACGATCCATTCTACATGGATTCGTATGCTTATCCAGGTAGCAGTATCTACATATCTTTTGGTAATGACTATCACAGTTACCGCAATTGGAGAAGGTGGAATCGCTACAATCAATGGAATCATTATGCCGGTTGGGGCGGATGGTATTCTCCGGCATCATACTACTACTCCTACAATAGCTGGTGTGCCCCATCTCAAAATTATTGGGGAGGCTACAATGGTTACCACAGCTACTCTAACTACTACAATAATTATTACAACAATTGTCCTTCGCCCATTAGCAACTATTACGGGATCAACAATACAACGATCCATAATGTAAACAATGGCATTGACAGGGGATCCTACTATGGTCCGAGAAACACGGGTAATACCGGTTCCTCTCCGCGTGGTACGATTAATAACCCAGGCAGAGTGCAACCTGTATTGAAAGGAAATGACAGCGGTGTCACTGAATCCAATGACCGGCCAACAAGCAGTGATGTCATCACAACTCCGGGAAGAGCAAACCCTTCAAACCCGGTTTTACGCCCGGATGCAAATAACTCACCTAACAGTCCGATTGAGAAAGGAGACAGGCAAGGCGAGATAATAAAACAGGTTCCTGTTGATAAAGAACTTCCAAGGTCAGAAGCAGGGAATAAGCGTCCTGTTTTCAAACCAGAATCTGATCAATACAAACCAAATCCTGGTGGTGATACCCCAAGAAGTTCTTCGACAGAAAAAGCACCGGCAGACAAACCTGTTTACAGACCTTATACGCCAGATCCGAAACCTGCAACTCCATCACAGGGCACCTATTCGCCGCGGAGTTCTGGAGAGAGATCTTCTACACCTGCAAGGGACGAGTCGAAACCTTCCTATACGCCACCGAGAGAGACACAGACAAGACCTTCTTATACTCCTCCTCCGAGGAATAATGATTCAGAAAAAGCAAGTGAACGGCCATCATACAAGTCGCCACCCAGGAATAATGATGCCCGCAACAGTAATGACCGCCCAAGCTATAGTCCTCCGTCACGAAGCAATGATTCCGGAAAGAGCAACAATAGCAACGAACGTTCAAGCTATTCTGCCCCACGCAATAGCGGATCCTCTGGCAACAGCGGTTCATCCGGAGGCAGTTCCAGGTCTTCCGGCGGTAACAGCAGCAACAATAACAGTAGTCCACGATCCGGCGGCAGGGGCTAAACCCAACTGCAGAAAGTGATTCACATACAAGTTCGGGCAGCACATCAAGACTTTTGATGTGCTGTCTTTACAAAACACACCCTGATATGAAACAATTATCTTTTTGGATGACCTCGTTTTTTCTATTCCTGTTAACCGGAGTAAATGGTCAAACCGCTACCGAAGCATTTCAACTATCACAATCTGATCCGGTCGGAACAGCGCGTAACCTGGGCACTGGAAATAGCATGTTTGCTATAGGACCCGATTTCTCCGCGATCGGTCTCAATCCATCAGGATTGGGTGGATACCGTAAAAGCGAGTTTTTATTTTCCTCATCTCTCTCTTTTACTGGCTATTCTACTGGTTTAGATGACAGTGGATCTATGAAGCAGGATGGTTTTTCAAAATTTAATCTTCCGAATGTAGGTTTCGTGATTTACAATCAACCCAGGGGAAGTTCATGGACGTCTTCCAACTGGGCAATTGGTCTCAATCGGGTAGCTGACTACAACCGGGAACTGTCATTCTCGGGAAATTCTCAGGGATCAATAACAGATCGATGGCGAGAGCTTGCAGAAGGACTCGACCCGGATGATCTTAATGGATTTGAAGAGGGACTGGCATTTGAAACAGGGGCTATTTATGACTTCGAAGGAGATAATATTTATGAAACAGATTACAGCATCAATGATCAGTATGCACTCTTGAAAAAAGAATCTTCATTTACTGAAGGAGGTAAATCAGAGTTATTCCTGGCGTACGGAGCGGACTTCAATCAAAAACTGATGATTGGATTTTCTGTTGGAATTCCTTTTACCAACTATACGCAAAACAGGATTTACGAAGAGCAGGATGATGCTGGAGATGGGGTGCCTTTTTTTAATGATCTTGAATATGCCAGTTATATCAATTCTTCGGGATATGGTATTAATGGAAAAGTAGGCGTAACGATAAAGCCTACGCGGTTTCTCAATTTTGCTCTGGCCTTTCATAGTCCGACCAGGTTAAGTATGACAGATAATTTCAATAGCGGCATTACGTATGATTACACTGACGAAAATCATGATGGGCCAATTACAGAATCTTCTGATGATGGTACGTTCAACTATGCGTTGCGAACGCCATGGAGTGCGTCCGGTGGAGCAGGAGTCGTTATCGGCAAGTCCGGGTTCGTAGCTGCCCATGTAAAGTTTACTGATTATGCCAGTATGAAATATGACTATAGTGTAAAAGGAAATGGAGACCGATATGACGCCATTCAGAATTCGGTCAACAATAATATCAAGTCTATCTATGGCTCAGCCTTGCAGATCAATATGGGCGGTGAGATTGTGATGAATGCATACCGTCTGCGTGGCGGTGTCACGTTACAACAATCCGCATTCAATAATGACCAGAGTTTTGATCCGTCCATTCATGCAGGCGCTGGTTACCGGGGTGACAATTTCTATGTTGATCTGGGGTATAAGCTCACCACGAGGGATGAAGGTTATCTGCCGTATGAAACGGAAAGCGCACCTCAGCCAATTGTTGTCGCCGATTACACGCAACATCAATTAGTAGCTACGGTTGGGTTCAAATTCTAACTCAGAACTCAGGGATACTCATTCTGGCAGCTTGCAGTCACAAAGATCTGCGCAAGAAAAATCAACGAGAAAAGAAATAACTACAACCCTTTAAATCCACCTTAAAGATATGGGTTGGTCTCTCCATAGCTATCGGAAAACGAAATGTAGGGCTTAATACTACCGAAAAACATAATCTAGGTTATTGCCTTTGTCTATAAGCCATTAAGTATCCTACTGATATACAGAAGACAAACAGGAGCATCGATAGGAGGATTAGACTGAGAGGTAAGATCTCCTGGAATGGAGCTTTTTTTAGTGAGAATCAGCAAAAGTTCAATAACTATGAAAAACATTAGCCCTGAAATAAATGGATGCTTTGCTACAAACTTAGATTTTAGCTCATCGGAAGAATGTTTTATATGAGAATGCATAGAAGGAAGATTAGGGTAATATAATGAAAGCTCTACAACCTGCACAGACTAAAAATGCACATCAAACTTTTATCATTCATTTAGATCCCCGGTATAAGTTTTATGTTAACAAGACTTAGATAGGAGCTTTTCGAACAGTCTGCTTGATCATGGTATTGATTGCGCTCTGTGTATTTTTCAACAGATCATCAGCTGAATGAGCTTGGACTTCCTCCCCTACTTCAAGGTTTACATGATGTAGTCCACTACGCGAAAAGATCGTGTTGAAATATTCCAGCAATGATCCATCAGTCCAATAATATCCCGCATTTGGATATTCGATCATTACAGGGACTACAGGAATTTTGTTTGCAAAAGCAACTTCAAATGTCCCCCGTTTAAATTCACTTGTGAGTTTCTCATTGTGAGTGGTGCCTTCGGGATAAATAAGAACGGAGGCACCTCGTAATAATGTTTTTTCGATCGTGGACAATGCAGCTTTGCGACTATCCGGATCATGGCGCTCAACAAAAATCACACCTGTTGCCCGGGCACCCGGACCCATTAAAGGAAATTTTTCAACATCCGCTTTGGAGAGTATATGTGTATCAATATATCCAAGTTCAATAAGCGGGTCCAGCAACGATCGATGGTTGGAGATATAAAGGCAGACAGATGGATGTTTGGCCGAATGAAAATTGACTTTAATACCCAGGATTCTAATTGCACTGCGACAAAATCGTTTTCGGATTCGAAAACCACGTTTTTCGTCTTTCCCCAGGATGAAAATGGTGAGCATGAGCCAGCAAAAATGAAATAGAAGGCTGACGCCCACCATAAGAAACTTGCTGCCTGACCTTACCGAAAGCGACATCAGTCAAAGATACCGTTCTGCAGCACTTACAATCTATTTAGGAATAAAATCCAGGGATACTGAATTCATACAATATCGCAAACCGGTGGGTTTTGGACCATCATTAAAAACATGGCCCAGGTGACCACCGCAGCGATGACATAAAACTTCTACACGCGCCATGCCCAGGGTACGGTCTGTTTCTTCCACTACATGTGTATGATCAAGCGGCTGGTAAAAGCTCGGCCATCCGGTGCCGGATTCGAATTTTGCATCAGATGAAAAGAGAGGAAGTTTACATGCATTGCAGGTATAGATTCCGTCTTTCTTATTATCGTTATATTTTCCACTGTAAGGCCTTTCAGTGCCTTCTTCGCGCATCACATGATATGTCATGTCATCGAGTTGAGCTTTCCACTCAGCGTCCGTCCTGGTCACTACCTGAATGGTTGTGCCGCTTTCGTCTACAAAACTTTTCTCTTTTGATTCCGGCTCATGTTGTGCCTGAACTTTTGAATTGGATTGAAGACATGCATTCATGGTGAAACATGTCACGATCAAAGAGGCAAGAAAAATCCGTTGCATATGCTATTCTTGTGGTTTTAGCTTATTGCTAAACTTAGTACGTACTTTTTGAATTTTTGGATTTATGACCGCCCTGCAATATCCTGCTTCTGAGTTGTTGGCGTAATAATTCTGATGATAATCTTCGGCAACATAAAAAGTAACGGCAGGTACAATTTGAGTGACGATTACATTATCCCAAAGTGTGGGGGCCACTTCGGCTTTGGATCTTTCAGCCTGCTGTTTTTGCTCTTCATTTTCATAAAATATTGCAGACCTGTATTGTGTTCCTGCATCTCCACCCTGTCGGTTTAGGGTCGTTGGATCATGTGTGGTCCATAGTACCTCTAATAACTCTTCATAACTAATAATGGAAGGATCGAATGTAAGACGGGTAACTTCGGCATGTCCGGTTGTCCCGCTACAAACTTCCCGGTATGTTGGATTGGGTTTTTCACCTCCCATATAGCCGGATTCGACCTTGAGGACCCCATTTAATTCCTGGAAGACAGCTTCGACACACCAGAAACATCCGGCGCCAAAAGTGGCAATTTGAGTGTTCATATCTTTTGTGATAGTTTGATCAGTAGATGGGGCTATTGTTCGATTGGTAGATTTCTGGGACTGGCAGGCTAACTGGGTACCCATAAAAACAGATAGCAGAAGCAGGGATTTCAAGAGATTCATGGACATTTAACAGTTTATGGTATGCAATGTTAACGGTATATGTCTATAAAACAGTATGAGTCGGACGTGCGAAAGAGTTAACGGAATATTATTTATAATTTTGCACCGCTTTTCGGCCATTATAGCGTTAGCGAAAGACATTAATTTCAAAAACATCTTTATCGTAATTGTATATGAATAACAACAAAAAACAGTGGTTTCTGACCATGGTGACTGCACTTGTCGTAGGTGCCGCTTTTGGGCAAAAGGACCCGGGTCCTCATGATTTTGGTAAAATGTGGACGTTTGAAAATCCTCCTAAAGAATGGTTTAAAGAAGCTTATAACTATGACCTGGACCAGGAATGGTTTGATGAAGGCAGAGAAGCGGCATTACGCTTTGCCACATGGTGCTCAGCATCCTTTGTATCTCCTGATGGTCTGGTCATGACGAATCACCACTGTTCACAACCCGTGGTAAGTGAGCTCCAGAAAGATGGTGAAAACTTCGATCGCCAGGGCTTCTATGCTGCCACACTCTCTGATGAACGTCGTAACAATGAGCTGTTTGTAGAGCAATTGATCAAAACTGCTGACATCACTTCCAAGGTGCAGGGCATGATTACAGGTACCGCCACAAACGATGAGAAGCTGGCAAAAACACAAGCTGCTTTTGATGAAATTCAAAAAGAATACCGCAACAATCCGGATTGGAAGGACCTGAGGATGCAGGTCGTCACCTACTATAGTGGTGGCAAATATTCTCTCTATGGTTATAAGAGATATGATGATGTACGACTTGTATTCATTCCTGAACTGGAATTAGGATTCTTCGGTGGCGATCCGGATAACTTCACCTACCCACGCTACAACCTGGATTGTACTTTCTGGCGCGTTTATGATGAAAATGGTAAACCATTAAATACTTCCGGCAACTACTTCAAATTTAATCTCGATGGCGTATCAGAAGGCACTCCTGTATTCGTCATTGGTAATCCCGGAAGCACTGAGCGTTACCGTACTGTGTCCCAATTGGAATACGACAGAGATTACAGGTATCCATCAGATATTGAGTTTTTTACCAACCGTATGCATAGACTGGAAGAACAGTATGCAGCTGCCCCTGATGATGATACTAAGAATACCATCTTCAGTCTTTCCAATTCATTAAAAGCGATTAAAGGTGCATTGAATGGGTTGAACGATCCTGATTTGTTCGCGCGTAAAGTAAAAATGGAACAAAAGATCCGTGCTAACGCCAGCGGTAAATCGTATTGGGATGATATGCAGAAACACTATGTAACTCTCTCCAAATATGGACCCGAGTTACGTTTCCTTGCTCCTACGCCACTGTCAGGTGATATCGTTCCGCTGATGCATGCAATCTATGAATACAGCGCACTTGCTACTGAGAATCCTGCAAGTCCTGAACTGGAAGGTCTAGAAAAGAAAATGAGTGAATTATCATCGGCTGCGAGTGAGGCTGAAGAAGTCGGAAATCTCTCTATGCTTCTGTCGGAATTGAAAAAATTCGCTAAATCGGATGATACCTATATCACCACGATCCTGAAAGGCAGAACCCCTGAAGCAGCAGCGAAAGAAATGCTGAAAGAAACGGTAATGGCTGATGCAAAAGATCTGTCGAAACTTTTGGATAAAGACACTAAAAAATTCCTGAAGAAAAAAGATGAATTTATCCAGACATCCGAGTTACTTGGGGATGTATACAATAAAGCTGTTCATGAGTTTCAGTCAACAGGGACAACCAGAAAACAAATCGAACAAAATGTTGCGAATGAAGTATTCAAGGTATACGGTACTTCATTACCTCCGGATGCAACGTTTACACTTCGTATCTCTGACGGAACCGTTAAAAGTTATAATTATAATGGCACCATAGCCCCTGTAAAAACAACCTATTACGGCATGTATGACAGGCACTATTCCAATGATGGAAAATTCCCCTTCAATCTTCCAAGCCGTTGGTTAAACCCATCCTATGAATTATTAAAAACGCCGATGAATTTTATTTGTACCGCTGATATTATCGGAGGTAATTCCGGAAGTCCGGTAATCAATGTGAAGCGTGAAGTTGTCGGACTTGTTTTTGACGGAAATATTGAATCCCTGCCGGGCAAATTCATCTTTGATGAAGAGGGGAACCGTACCGTCGCTGTACATGCTGGTGGTATTGTAGCTGCACTTCGTTATATCTACAATGCTGATCGCCTTGTCAACGAGTTGACCGGCAAGCAATAATTAGAGAATAAAATCATAAAAAAATAGCCCGGATAATGTTTCGGGCTCTTTTTTTTACCTTTCTTCCTTTCAACACGGATTCATGAAGGTTATTCTCACCACGTTCATTTTACTTTTCGCTATCAGCTTTTCTCTTTTTGCTCAGGTTGCGCCCGCACCAGATCGAAAAGAAGGTCTCGGACCTTATCCCCAACTGATCATTCGTGGTGTTACGTTAATTGATGGCACCGGTGCACCCCCGTTTGGACCGGTTGATATTGTCATAGAAGGTAACAGAATCAGTAGAATAGAAAGTATTGGTTACCCGGGTGTACCACCTGATAGCTCAGACAGACCTAAACTCGCCTTAGGAGGCCATGAAATTGATGCTTCCGGCATGTATGTCCTGCCAGGATTTGTGGATTTGCATGGACACATTGGTGGTAAGGCCCAGGGTGCGGATGCAGAATATGTGTACAAACTATGGATGGCGCACGGGATCACCACCATACGCGAACCTGCAGCAGGTAACGGTCTTGAATGGACGCTCAGTGAAAAAAAGCGAAGCGAAAAAAATGAAATTGTTGCTCCCCGGATCTATGCGTATACAGTATTTGGTGCGGGAGCAGAAAATGGAATTCATACTGCTGATGAAGCAAAAAGCTGGGTGCAACAGAATGCAAAAAATGGTGCTGATGGAATCAAATTCTTTGGTGCATCTCCACTGGTCATCGAAGCAGCCCTGACAGAAAATAAAAAGCTGGGTTTACGTTCAGCATTTCATCATGCCCAACTAGATGTGGCAAGATGGAATGTCGTGAATTCGGCGAAGGCCGGATTGACGACTATGGAACATTGGTATGGTCTTCCGGAAGCTTTGTTCGAAAATAAAACCATCCAGGACTATCCCGCTGATTACAATTATTACAATGAGCAGGATCGGTTTTCACAGGCAGGCCGTCTTTGGAAACAAGCTGCGGCGCCATTCACACTCCACTGGAATGCCGTCATGGATTCGTTGCTCAAAATGGATTTTACGCTTGATCCAACTTTTAATATTTACGAAGCGAGCCGGGATCTCCATCGTGCCCGAAGGCTTGAATGGCATGAAGAATATACCATGCCTAAGTTGTGGATGTTCTTCCAACCCAGCAGGATATCACATGGTTCCTATTGGCATTATTGGGGCACAGAAGAGGAAGTAGACTGGAGAGAGAACTACAGACTGTGGATGACCTTTGTCAATGAATACAAGAACAGAGGCGGACGTGTCACTGCCGGATCCGATTCGGGTTTTATTTTTCAGCTCTATGGGTTTGCTTATATACGTGAATTAGAGTTATTGCGCGAGGCCGGTTTCCATCCGTTGGAAGTGATTCGTTCTGCTACGTTATTTGGCGCACAAGCTCTTGGAAAAGAGAATGAAATCGGAAGTGTGGAAGAAGGAAAACTAGCTGACCTGATTATCATAGAAGAAAATCCATTACAAAACCTGCAATGCCTCTATGGCACTGGTGCTATAAAACTAGATGACGATAATCATGTAGTCCGGGTAGGTGGTGTCAAATACACAATTAAAGATGGTATCGTCTATGATGCAAAAGCTCTGCTCGCAGATGTGAAGAAGTTGGTGGATAGAGAAAAAACAGAAACAGGATTTAAACTTTTTCAACCGGGGATGAAGCCATAAAATTTTTATACTACCTGAAGCCATGAATCAACGCAGAAAATTTTTACACACGATCGGGATGCTGGGCATTACCATGCCATCACTGCTGAACGTAGGAGAGCAAAGAAAAACCTATGCACCTACCGCGGGTGAACCTATCCTCATGTGCAGTCGAGGAGAATATTGGGGCCGTAAGGTGCTAACGCCTGCATGGGATACCCTCAGAGAAACACGTAACATCCTCGATGCTATAGAAATTGGTTCAAATGTTTGTGAACTCGATCCGGAAGATACGTCCGTTGGATATGGTGGCTTGCCAAATGAACGAGGTGTCGTGAGCCTGGATGCATCCATCATGTATGGGCCCACACATCAATGCGGTAGTGTTGCAGCGCTTGAAAGAATAAAAAAAGCGTGCTCCGTTGCCAGGCTTGTTATGGAACGAACTGATCACATCATGCTGGTGGGTGAAGGTGCATTGGATTTTGCGAGGGCACATGGTTTTCCTGAAGAAAATCTACTGACTGAAGAAGCGAGATTAAAGTGGCTGGAATGGAAAGAAAATCTCAGCACACAGGATGATTGGTTGCCTCCTGCTGATGGGATCTATAAAAAGGACCGCCGCAAAGGAGGTACAATTAATGTATTGGGGATAGGATACAACAATGATGTCGCAGGTATCACAACAACCAGCGGATTATTTGGAAAAATACCGGGCCGTATAGGCGACTCCCCCATTATTGGCGCTGGACTTTATGTAGATAATGAGGTCGGAGCAGCAGGCGCCACCGGCAGAGGCGAAGAAGTAATCCGGACGTGTGGTTCTTTTTTACTAATGGAGAAAATGCGGGCGGGTATGTCCCCTCAAAAGGCATGTGAATCAGTTCTCGAACGAATTGTGGATATTAATGGTGGGCTTGACAAAATTGATTTTAATGTAAAAATGATTGCATTTAATCTGAATGGGGATACCGGGGTCGCTTCAATAATCTCTGAAGAAAATGCTACAACGTCAGCCAGCATTATGACTCCTTCCGGCTTCAAAGTGATTAATGGGACTTTCATGAAAGAGGTTAAAAAATAAACCTACATTTTTACAGCTCAAGTAATCCTTCCGGTATGTTGATGAAGATGGTTTTTCCTTCCTGGGAAATTTCTGTAATCAATTGATCACTTAATGGGATGAGTACTTCACGATTATTCATCTCAATCACAGCCATTAATTGTTGGGGATATTCTTCTGTCCGGAGAATTGGCCAGGATGCACCACTTGCATTGTCGTGCAATGAATATTCGGACCATTTGTCTCTGATATTTTTAGGGGCAAGCTGATGCCGGGATTTAACTGATGCCAATGGAACCCATAGCTCCTGACCGGCCAAAACATCAGATTCCTTTTTATTCACTACATCTTCGAGGCTGATGACAAAGTGTGCTTCTTCCTCCACCCGTGTCACCAAATACGGCACTTTGGATCCATTGAGATCAAAAAAAATGTACGTGCCTTCTGTGATGTAACTTTTAAACCTGTCTTCAATCATCATACGCAACTGGCCACTGGTGCCGTGCGATTTAAGTGTTCTTCCGATGAGGAAATATTGACTAACCGGGGGATACGGAGAACTCAATTGTGTTCTATCATTACCTGAGACAGGATATATCCTTTGCCTGCATGTTCGACCCAGGGTCTGCCAAGGCAAGGTGTAAAATCACCGAGGTCAATGCAGCGACTGTCGAGTATGGTATCTACACGTGATACCATACCAATACCTCGCGCATATTTTTCAAACACATATCGCTTGACGCTACCATCATCAGTATCCGTTTGAATGACATGCATCACCTGGCCATTTTGAAACATAAAATCTCCAACGGTATCAGCGATATCAATGTCCTGCACCTCAGCTTCCCAATCCTGGTAAGCCTGAACATTTTCAGTTCCTATGAGAACACTGGTAGTAGGATTAATGTAAGAAGTACCAATCCATTTTTTCCCTTCATCTAAAGGAAACGCAAGTTTCCGGAACGTGAGATTTTCCTCAGTACGATATGCTTCCAGTACAGAACGTCCTGTAGTCCAAACATCTTTTAACTGCCATGGTTGTGCATCCGACTCACGTCTGGAACGATGAATGTAAAAAACTGTGTCGCCCAGAATAGTGAGTTGATAATCAGTGATCTCTTCTTTTATTTCAAAGTGAATTGTATCCTGCCGGTTTCCTCCCTGAGCATCATCAAATACAATTGAATCAATAGCGTATGTGATATACTTGCCTAATGCCAGTGGAAAATATTCTTCTGAATTAGTGGTCTTCGGTGTTTCAATTTCATTCTTTACGCAGCTAATGACTGACAGTCCGATTAGTAAACATATGATTGTCTTTACGCGCATCTTCTCAGTTATTAGAACTCGTCCGAATAATCCCACCACCCACGACATCATCTCCTTCATAAAATACTGCAGACTGGCCGGGAGCAATACCTTTCACATTTGCCAGGAAAGAAACTTCAACCTGATCTTTTGTAACCTGACGTAATTCACTCATGGTTCCGCTATCACGGTACCTGATTTTTGTAATCGTTTCGATTCCTTCCGGCAAGTGATCATACTTTAACAGATTAACGCCACCTACGTTCATTCGATTCCGAATCAGGTCATCCTCCCTACCCAAAACGATTGTATTGGTTTCAGGAATAATCTCTGAAACATACATAGGTTCCGTAAATGCGAGACCCAAACCTCTTCTTTGACCCACTGTATAAAAAGGATAGCCCTGGTGCTTTCCTAATATTTTTCCTTCTTTATTTATATAGGTACCACCATTGACTTTGCCGGCAAGTTCAGGAATGCGATGTTTCAGGAAACTGCGATAATCATTATCCGGCACAAAACAGATCTCGAAGCTCTCTGCTTTTCTGGAGAGTTCTTCATAGCCAAAATCAACAGCCAACTGTCGTACTTCAGGCTTGGTCATCTCTCCCAGGGGAAACATGCTGCGTCTAAGACATTCCTGACTCAATCCCCACAGCACGTATGACTGGTCTTTGTGCTGATCTACAGCTCTGCGGATATAATATCTGCCGTCTTTTTGGCCAATACGTGCATAATGACCTGTCGCAATAAAATCACAGCCTAACGCATCTGCTTTTTTCAACAATGCCTCCCATTTGATATGGGTATTACAAAGAACACATGGATTTGGCGTTCGTCCAGCCAGATATTCTTCCACAAAATTATCAATAACATAATTACCAAATTCCTCCCGGATATCAACGATAAAATGATGAAAACCCATTTCAACCGCCACCTGGCGGGCATCGTTGATACTATCGAGGCTGCAGCAACCGGTTTCTTTGCGATCGGCACCACTGGTGGCATAATCCCATGTCTTCATGGTAATGCCAATAATTTCATATCCCTGCTGTTGCAGGATCATAGCAGTGACAGTGGAATCAATGCCACCACTCATCGCCACTAATATTCTCCCTTTTGTTTCCATTGTCTTCAGGCACAAAAATAAGGAAAAGACACGAAGGGGGCGGGCAATCCTTACAGGGCTATCCCGGGGAGGATCTTTCACTGAAAAAGAACTATGTTTCTTCCGATATCTGGATATAGAAACAACCAACGTATATTTCGCATATCGTCCCTTTCAGGGGGTTGAATTATATGCTGAAAATGGAAGAAACCAACGAAACGATTCCTCATATTTTAATGGTTAGTGCTGAGTGTTATCCTGCCGCGAAGGTGGGTGGACTGGCAGATGTGGTAGGCTCCCTACCCCGCTTCCTGAATACACATGGTGCTCATTGTGCTGTTGTCATGCCCGGGTATCATAATTCATGGCTGGCTGAGCAGGAAACAAATGAGATCCATTATGCCGGATTTCAGATGGGGCAGGAATACATACAGTACTGGGTCCACTTTATTGATAACAAAGAGTTAGGGTATGATCTTTACGCTATAAATATTCCGGGCAAGTTTGATCGACCGGGTGTATATGGGGATCACCAGCATCCATTTTACCGGGATGAAATAGAACGTAATATAGCCTTCCAGCGTGCTGTCCTCCATTGGATCATGCATTGGCAAAAATTGCCGGACGTCATTCATTGCCATGATCATCATACTGCGTTGATGCCATTTATGATGACCAATTGCCATGAGTTCTGGAGACTGCGGGATACACCCACCGTATTAACCATCCACAATGCTGCATACCAGGGTATGTTTGGTTGGGACAAACAATACTTGTTGCCTGAATTTCCCCGTGAACGATCCGGTCTGTTAGATTGGGGTCATATAATCAATTCACTTGCCTGTGGGATGAAATGCGCCTGGCGCATCACCACCGTCTCTGAAAATTATCTTCGTGAACTGCGAGAGACATCAGGTTTTGGATTGCAGGCTTTATTCCATAGCGAATGGATGAAATCCCGCGGTGTGATCAACGGTATTGATTATGATTACTGGAATCCTTCAACAGATCATTTTTTAAAAATCAAACTCAAGAAGAGTATTGATAAATGGAAAAAGGATAATAAAGTAAGTCTCCTGACAGAGCTTGAGATGCCCACTGAACTTCCGCTTCACATTTTTATCGGGCGGATGGTGCATGATAAAGGAATTGATTTTCTTGCAGGTCTGATTTATGAATACATGGTGTATAGACGCGATGCATGTTTCATTATCCTGGGTACGGGAGACAGTTCGATTGAAGATCAATGCAAAATGCTGGAACATAATTTCGGACCCCATGTAAGATGTCTGATCATGTATAATGAAGGTGTTGCTCATCGGTTGTATGCTGCAGCAGATTTCCTCTGGATGCCTTCCCGAACGGAACCATGCGGTCTCAATCAAATGTATGCCATGCGGTATGGTACAGTCCCGATCGCCCGCGCCACAGGCGGGTTGCTGGACACGATTGAACCCTTTGATGGAAAAGATGGTGATGGCTTTTTATTCCGGGATCTTGAACAATACCAAGGCATGTGGGCCATTGAAAGCAGCAGCAGGCTTCACAGTATGCCGGAACTTCATTCATCCGTGCGGCAAAAAATCATGAATAAAGATCTCTCGTGGGACAACAGTGCGACGAGATATCTTGATATTTATCACGAATTAATTCCAGCCAAGGCCAATGCATAATCTAAACAGAGAAGTCTTGTGTGTCATCCTTGGTGGTGGTGCAGGTTCCCGTCTGTATCCACTTACTGCACGCAGATCAAAACCTGCAGTTCCTCTTGCCGGTAAATACAGGCTGATTGATATTCCAATTTCGAATTGTCTCAATGCCGGATTCAATCGCATATTCGTTCTGACGCAATACAACTCTGCTTCGCTTAACAGGCATATTAAAAACTGTTATCACTTTGATGCCTTCAGCCAGGGATTTGTAGACATCCTTGCTGCCGAACAGACACCGAGTAATAAGGATTGGTTTCAGGGTACTGCTGATGCTGTGCGTCAGGTCATGACCCGCCTGGATGATTATGACTATAACTATGTACTTATATTGTCAGGTGACCAATTATATCAAATGGATCTGGCCGCATTCTTACATCAGCATATTGATAAAAAATCAGAACTGACCATTGCTACCATTCCGGTTAATGCAGAAGATGCAACAGGCTTTGGTATCATGAAGGTGAACCAGACAGAAGAGATTGAGAAATTTACCGAGAAGCCTTCTGCGGATCAGTTACCCGAATGGACCTCAGACCTTCCTGAAAAATATACCGCAGAGAAAAAGCATTTCCTGGCATCGATGGGTATTTATTTATTTAAAAAAGAAACTCTCAAACAACTCTTCAGTCTCAATCCCGCGGAACATGATTTTGGAAAAGGGATTATTCCGTTTGCCATTAATAAATTTTATAAGGTTCATAGTTTTGCTTACGATGGTTACTGGACAGATATAGGTACGATCCGATCATTTTTCGAAGCCAATCTCGAACTGGCGATGCCATTGCCGAGATTCAATCTGTATGATTCACGTAATCCTGTATTCACCAGATCGCGGATGTTATCTCCTACCAAATTGTTGGGGTCGGTCTGTACACATGTGTTAGTGGGTGATGGTTGTATTGTCAATGCGAAAGAAGTAAGCCAGTCCATAATCGGCATTCGTTCCCGTATTGGTAAGGGGTCTGTCATCCGAAATACGATCATGATGGGGATGGATAGTTATGAAAATCTGGAAGAGGTATTATCCACTACAATCATTCCAATGGGTATTGGTGAAAATTGCCATATAGAAAATGCCATTCTTGATATGAATTGCCGGATCGGAAATAATGTAGTCATTAAAGGCGGTGATAATTTAGAGAACCTCGAGACAGAAACGTATTGTGTCGTGGATGGTGTCATCGTACTCAAAAAGTCAGTCAATATTCCTTCAGGCAGCCGGATCGGAGATGTTTAATGGTTAGCTTTGATCACTTTTTAAAGCTATGAATCACATACTCGTCCCCGTAGATCTGTCAAAAAATGCAAAGGAAGCCCTTAGGTATGCAGCCCGGCTTGCAGCCGTTGCAGGTGCAGACCTCATGATTGTCCATTGTCACACCTTACTTCAAAAAGTGGTCTCCCACACCGCTGGTAATACTGAAGTGACCAGAGATCCTGAAAAATGGATACTCAAGCGGATAGCCAAACTTAAAGTCAAGCATCCGGATCTCATCGTCGATTACAAGGTATTAAAGGATGACATCCTGCCAGGAATCCAGAAAATGGTGGATATGACGAAAGCAGACATTGTCGTCATGGGATGCCAGGGTGAACATGAAAACATGGATACATACCTAGGGTCCACCTCAGGTGCCATTGTTAAAACCACGGAGATCCCAGCCCTCCTGATACCGCCGAGATTCAGGTTTAAAGGTATTGACAAGGTCGTTTTTGCAGCCAAAAACACATTTGTCAGGTATATGGGCACCCTGGAGCCGATTGTCCAGATCAACCAGATCTTTCAGCCGCATGTCCAGCTTTTACATCTGGGCGAAAGTCAGGACCCAACGCCGGATCAAAACTTTACAATCCTTCAGGTGATCAATGATGTTACCAGGTACGGGAATGATAATTTTAATGAGAGCATCAACGAGTACCTTTCGCAGCATCATGCTGATCTTCTGTGTGTTATCAGACGAAAAAGGGGGTTTCTGGAAAAGCTCCTGGGCCCGACCCGGACACCTGCAGGCAAATTCAACGTTGACCTTCCCACCCTGGTCCTGATAGGTGAAGACTATTGATCTGTCAGGTCCGTCACGAATGATTGTAGAATGTTATTTGGTGCTTTAGGAATAGGCTCTACCTTTGCGGACTCTTTTTTGAATTGAAATAAATGGAACGCAATCATATTATAGGTTTTGTCCTCATTTTTGGTCTCCTGATGGTCTGGACATTCGTCAACTCCCCCTCCAAGGAAGAAACAGCACGGATGCAGGCCCGGCAGGACAGTCTCAACAGGGTCGAGGTTCTTCAGGACACTTTAGATATAACCCCAGCCATTCCCTCCGCTATTACCGGAAATGATAGTACCCAGTCAATTACCGACTCTCTTGCCCTGGCTAATCAATTTGGAACGTTTGCGACCGCAGCTACAGGAGAAAATAAAACTGTACGTCTTGAAAACGAACACTTTGCAATCGACTTCCAGAGTAAAGGAGGTAAAATCTCCGCGGTAGATCTCAAAAACTATAAAAAGGTCCTCCTGGATGAGAAGAAAAAGGAATACAAGGTTCCCCTTCGGCTGATGGATGACAGCGAAAACGTCTGGGATATTATTTTACCCACACAACGTGGAAATCTGCATACGGCAGATCTGCATTTTGAACCCACCCTGCTAGCAGACCGGGTTGTCTTCACTGCCACAGGCCAGGCAGGTGAAAAAATACAACAGGAATACATCCTGACTGAAAATCCGTATGAGATAAAGTATAATGTAAGTGTTACAAATGGGAATCAGATTATTTCCGCCGGACAAACACCAAAACTAGTCTGGGTAAATCATCTGGATAAGCTGGAGAAGAACGATGAATTCGAACGGAATTATTCAACCGTTTACTACAAGATCAACAATGAATCTGTTGACTATTGTAATTGCCGTAAGAGTGATCAGGAAGATATAGCGGATCAGCCATTAAAATGGGTTTCGCATTCAAATCAGTTTTTTAATACGACCCTGATTTCGGATAAATCATTTGATGGAGGAGTTCTTGAAACAATCGTGCCGGAGGAAGGTGCGGAGGATCTTAAGACTACTTCATCCATCCTTGGCCTTTCTATGGAAGGAAGTAACCCCACAGCAGCGATAACAATGTATGTGGGTCCTAATGATTTTGAATTATTACGCCATTATGGTGCAGGTGTGGAGGATATCATTCCATTCGGTCAGAGCATATTTGGATCTATCAATCGATGGGTGATTCGACCCGTATTTAATTTCTTATTAGATTTTATACCAAGTCAGGGAATCGTCATCTTGTTACTAACGCTATTGGTAAAACTTGCGTTATTTCCTTTATCCTACAAGATGCTCAGCAGCCAGGCCAAGATGTCTGCACTGAAACCACAACTGGCACACCTGAAAGAAAAACACAAGGACGATCTGCAGGCTCAGCAGATGGAATCCATGAAGGTCTATCGAGAGTATGGAGTCAATCCCCTCGGAGGTTGTTTTCCTGTTGTCCTGCAGATGCCTGTTTGGTTTGCATTGTATCGATTCTTTCCCGCCTCGATTGAATTCCGGCAGGCATCCTTTTTGTGGGCGACGGATTTATCATCGTATGATGTGTTTTTCAACCTTCCATTCGAGATTCCGTTTTATGGAACACATGTAAGTATGCTCACCCTTTTATGGGCGATCAGTACCGTTGCGTACACATATTATAATATGCAAAACATGGATATGGCCAACATGAATCCTGCATTGAAATATATGCAGTACTTAATGCCCGTCATGTTCCTGTTCTTCTTTAATAGTTATGCATCGGGTCTGACGCTCTATTTGTTGTATTCGAATTTATTGAATATTGCTCAAACGATTGGAGCCCGAAAATTCCTATTTGATGAATCCCGAATCATGGAAAAACTGAATCTCAACAAAGCGAAGCCAAAAAAAGAAGGTGGCTTTCAGGCTCGTCTTGAAACAGCACTAAAGGAGCAGCAAAAGTTAGCTGCTGCCAAACAGGGTAAACCAGTCCATAAACCAGGAAAAAAATAATTCTTTTCTGCACAATCGATTCAGACTAACACGAAGCATGAGTAAATCGCTAACTAATCCAAAAACAACAGTCGGTGTGGTAGGCGCCGGAAGTTTTGGAATTACGATTGCGCAACTGTTAGCCGTCAACAATCAGGTCCTCCTCTTTGCGCGTGATCCCCTCATCGTCCAGCAGATTAATAATACCCACGTACTTCATGGCGTAACATTGTCCGGTCGAATTCAGGCTATTTCGGATTTCAAAGAAATGGCTGATACGTGTGAAGTTATTTTCCCCATCATTCCATCCGATGACTTTCGGTCGATGATGAAAAAACTGGGACCACTGCTTTCTCCACGGCACATTTTAATACATGGGACTAAAGGTCTGGATACAACACGTGTCCAGGACATCATGAACTTTAATGGAAAGTTGGATCGGGAAGACATAAGTACCATGTCAGAGGTCATCCATGAAGAAAGTAATGTGCTTCGCATCGGTTGCCTGGCAGGTCCTAATCTTAGTAAAGAAATTCTCGAAGGCCAACCTACAGCTACTGTCATCGCAAGCGAGTATGATGAAGTGATCAGCATTGGCATTGAATTGTTGACGAGCAAAAAAATGTTTGTTTTTGGATCTTCCGATATCCTGGGAGCTGAATTTGCGGGTGCCTTTAAAAATGTAATTGCATTGGGTTCCGGATATTTAAGAGGAAAAGGATTAGGAAAGAATATGCAAGGACTTTTTATTACGCGTGGGTTGCATGAGATCACCTATTTCGGTGGATTGCTGGGAGCAGATAAATCCGCATTCCTCGGCACTGCGGGTATCGGTGACCTCATAGCTACGGCTACAAGTTCGAGCAGTCGCAATTTTATGTTGGGATATCAGTTAGGTCAGGGACAGACACTGCAGGAGGCTCTGGCATCCACGGAAGAATTGGCAGAAGGGCTTCGCACCTTACGGATCGCTTCATTACTGGCCCGGACGGCTAAAATCAGACTTCCGATCATCGAGACACTATATAAGATCGTTTTTGAAAACCTTCGATATGAAGCTGCGTTGGATTACCTAATGCGTTATCCATATTCTAAGGATGTTTCCATTCATATGTAAATCACCTATTTTCAGACGTTCTTAAGCTTCATCAAGTTTGTTGGTCTAAAAACGACTGAAAGTCTGGGAGTTGCATTTATTTTAGACCATAAAGAGAGGTTCTATATATTTACCGTAACAATAACCTGTATGAAGATTTCCCAACTCCTTGGATTAAGCGGATCACCCGATCAGAAGAGCGTTGATTTCCTTGAAAATGCCCTGGTCAAACAAACACAGCCCGGCTTCGATTTCCTGAAATTCAAACAATCCATCAGCCAGCTTGCAGGTCTTAACCTGGATGCTTCTACATCATTAAAATCTGCTTTTGCCACGGCCAGTACAATGGGCGTGACGAAGGACTCACTGCTTCAGTCTGCCCGTCATTATCTCACGGTGCTCGGGGATGAAAAAAAACAATTCGATGAGGCACTTAACAAACAGGTGCAGCAACGTATTGCTTCTAAAAAAGATGAACTCTCCAGCCTGCAAAGCCAGATAGAAGATCATAAACGACAGATCAGTAAACTGGAAAAACAGATTACGGAATTCCAGGAAAAGATTTCGCGTTCTGACGAAGAAATGGCGGAAGCGCGCACATCCATTGATCAGACAAAAATGAAATTTGAAACCACCTATCAGCAGTTTGTAGCTGCTATTGAAAAAGATATTACCTCCATTCAACAAAACCTATAAATAACAAGATATGGCAACTCCCGTCCAGGATTTCAGTGGCAGTATTCCAAAACCAAAATCATTCTGGGGCAGACCGGAAGGTCGAACTGGTTTGATTTTTATGCTCGCGATACTCGCAGGCTTAGGCTACGTGCTTGTGAAATTCCTTCCACAGATCCTGGCATTTGCGTCATCGTTGTTAGGGTTGGTCGTAACACTACTTGTCCTCGGTGCGATCATATACATGGTATTGGATCCCAAAATGCGCACACTGATCAATTACATGTATAAAAGTGCCATGCGCAAGATCACAGGCATCTTCATTACGATTGATCCCATAGGCATCCTGAAAAACTATATAGAGGACTTGCAGGATAATCTCAAAAAAATGGGTGAACAGATCGGCTTACTGCGAGGACAGATTCGCAAACTCAAGACGATCCAGGAAGAAAATTCAACAGAGATTGATTACAATATGAAACTCGCTCAGAAGGCACGTGAACAGGGAGTTGAAAAGCAAATGTTACTATCCAGCAGGAAAGCAGCACGTCTGAAAGAGTCTAATGAAAAGTATGCGGTGCTCGAGAACAAAATGAATATTCTGTATCGTGTGTTGACCAAGATGTATTCAAATTCTGAGATCCTGCTGGAAGACACCAAAGACCAGGTAAAACTTAAACAAGAAGAACGTAAGGCTATACGTGCAAGTCATAGTGCGATGAAATCAGCAATGAGTATCATCTCCGGTAATGCTGATAAGCGTGCTATGTTTGACCAGGCGTTGGAAGTAATAGCTGATGATGTAGCTATGAAAGTTGGTGAGATGGAGCGCTTTATGGAAATGTCGAGCAGCTTCATGGATTCCGTAGACCTGCAAAATGGTGTGTTTGAGGATCAGGGCATGCAGATGCTGGAAGAGTGGGAAAAGAACAGCACATTGATGTTGATGGAAGGCGGAGCAAAGCTGGATAAACTGGATATCAATGCGCCAAGACGTGAAGCCGAAACGAGATCAAAAGATTCGAATAGTCAATATGATAATCTGTTTGAATCCTAAACCGTTTTTGATTTAGGATTTTGGATTTTGGATTTTATAGTTTAGGCTTTAGAGTTTAAGATTTAAGGATTAGAGTTTTCTTGAGATTATCTATAATTCTGTGTGAAACGTGTATTGACTTAGAATACATTTCAGAAAAAAAGGAAAGGAAGGGTGTACTCCTTCCTTTCCTTTTTAAAGGGTTTTCTCTTTTGGATGCATTTGTAACGCTGGTGAAACTTGCTTCAGCGTAAAGGTCCTTTTGGAAAAAATAGAGGCAAGGTTTCTCTTCTCAGGCTTCGAAAGCCAGCGGCTGAGAAACACAGCTGAAGAAGGATAATGAATAAAAAAGCCGACCTTGCGCCGGATTTGAGCCCTTTCATGGGGCAAAAGTTGAAAACAAAGCCTACCGTTATTCGTTCTTTTTGCAAATATGCGCTGTTGGAAGAGGGATTGATTTGTTAATGAATTTCCGTTCGAAAAAGGGAAACTCTAAATCTTTTTACTTTTGCGGCCGCATCCGTGAAGATTTTGAACTTCACCAAACTGTTTTTTATGGCTAAAAACCTCATGATCGTTGAGTCTCCGGCGAAAGCAAAGACCATCGAAAAATTCCTGGGCAAAGACTTTAAAGTCAAATCGAGCTTTGGGCATATCCGTGATCTTGAAAAAGGGAATGGAGCAATTGACATTGCCAATGGTTTCGTACCGAAGTATGTTGTCTCCCCTGAAAAGAAGAAAACAGTCAAAGATTTGAAGGAAGCAGCCAAGTCGGCAGAAGAGATTTGGCTCGCGACGGACGAGGACCGCGAAGGGGAAGCCATCTCCTGGCATCTGTGTGAAGTATTGGGTCTTGATCCTGCAAAAACGAAACGAATTGTTTTTCGTGAGATCACTAAGCCTGCCATCCAACAAGCTATTAAAGAACCCCGGCTCGTCGATCTTAATCTGGTCAATGCACAACAGGCCCGACGTGTCCTTGATCGCCTGGTCGGATTTGAATTATCAGAAACGCTCTGGCGAAAAGTAAAAGGAAAATTATCTGCAGGCCGTGTTCAATCTGTTGCCGTAAAACTGGTTGCTGAGCGCGAGCGTGAGATCAACGGTTTTGCAACAGAGGCATTTTTTAAGATCCAAGCCATATTTAACGTACAGGATCCAGGTGGCAAAGTGTATGAATTTAAAGCAGAGCTTCCTGAAAAAATTGATGCAAAACCCGCAGCAAAAAAATGGATCGAAGCATGTCTAAATGCAGATTTTAAAGTTGACAGTGTTGAGGTAAAACCTGCAACCCGAAAACCCGCACCACCCTTTACGACATCTACTCTCCAACAGGAAGCAAGTAGAAAATTAGGTTTTAATGTCAAGCGCACCATGTCGGCCGCGCAAAAATTATATGAGTCAGGGTACATCAGCTACATGCGTACGGACTCCGTCAACCTGAGTGAAACAGCACAGAAAGCAATCCTGGCTGAAATTTCAAAAAGCTTTGGTCCACAGTATGTGCAGCCACGACAATATCCTTCTAAAAACCAAAATGCACAGGAAGCACACGAAGCTATTCGTCCTTCCTACCCAGAGAATCCGACGATTGAAGATGGCGACAGCGATATGATTCGTCTGTATGATCTCATCTGGAAACGTGCGGTTGCTTCTCAAATGGCAGAAGCAAAACTTGAAAGAACCATCGTCAACATTTCTGTGTCCACACACAAAAATGAATTTCTGGTAGCCAGAGGTGAGGTCATCAAATTTGATGGATTCTTAAAACTGTACGCAGAAAATCAGGATGATGAACCGGAAGATGAAGATTCTACCATCCTCCCCCCCATGACCAAAGGTCAGTCACTTCAATTAAAAGAAATGACAGGTACTGAACGGTATACAAAACCTCTTGCCCGGTACACTGAGGCCGGGTTAGTAAAAAAACTTGAAGAATTAGGTATTGGACGTCCGTCGACATATGCGCCAACCATCAGCAAGATCATGGAAGAGGACAGAGGGTATGTAATACGTGGAAATCGACCTGGTGTAGAACGCGCATATGCCGTAATCACACTGACTGACAAGAAGATCACGGAAGAAATAAAAACAGAAATTACGGGTGCCATTTCTAATCGGTTGGTGCCGACTGATATGGGGTTATTGGTCACTGATTTCCTCAATGACAATTTTAGTGAAGTGATGGATTATGGTTTCACGGCTGAGATCGAAAAACAATTCGACATCATTGCAGATGGTGATCTGATCTGGAATAAAATGATTGAAGCATTTTATGGTCCGTTTCATCAGACAGTAGAAGAAACACTTGAGGGCGCTGCACGTGTGAGAGGCAGAAGGGATTTAGGTATTGATCCAACAACAGGTCAGACGATTCTCACGCAGATGACTCGCTTTGGACCTGTGGTTCAGATCGGTTCACGTGAAGAGATGGCCGAAGACCAGAAACCACGCTTTGCGAGTTTACGTCCGGGACAATCCATTGAAACCATCACACTTGAAGAAGCCGTGGAGTTATTCAAACTGCCCAAAACACTATCACCCTACCTCGACCAGGAAGTGATGATAGGCATCGGCAGGTTTGGTCCTTATGTCAAACACGGTGAAGCCTTTATTTCGATACCACGAGGTGAAGACCCACTTGAGATCACCGATGAACGTGCACATGAAATCATCGATGCAAAATTATTCGAAGACCGACCTATTGCTACGTACAAAGACAAACCTGTTACACAAGGAAAAGGCCGTTTCGGACCCTTCCTGAAATGGGAAGGAACCTTTGTCAATATTCCCAAACGTATAGATCCTGATACCATTACAAAACAACAAGTGATGGAACTCCTGGAAGCTAAGCTTGAAAAAGAAGCTAATCGCTTTATACAGCAATGGGAGAAAGAAAAAATCGCCATTGAGAATGGTCGCTGGGGACCTTTTATTCGCAAAGGCAAAAAATCCATCGGTATTCCCAAGATCGATGGAGAACGGATGCCACAGGAAGTAGCTGCCCTATTAACCCTGGAAGAAGTGAAAGAAATTATTGAAGGTGGGATGCCGGATTCAGTGAAGAAGAAGATGCCGAAAAAGTGAGTGGTGAGTGGTGAGTGGTAGGTATAAAGTTTTCTGCTTATATCTGCGAGTTGTGGGCAAGGCTCAAATTGGTTTCTCGTTATGAAGACAGATTTAGATCAGTTGATTTTCAACAGTCTTAATATGGCGGAACAACTCCTTATTCACCAAGACGGTGAATTTTATCCTTTTGGAGCAATTGTGGACAAAGATGGAGAATATAGAAATCTAGGAATACATAATGGAAATGAATTTCCTTTACGTTCGAACCTAATCAGCGATATAAGGATATATTTAGAAGAAGAAATAACAAATGGAGGAATTAGGTCTTATGCAATATCATTTGATTTGCCGTCCATGGAAGGATGAGACCTCAGAAAAAACAGATGCCATTGCGATTCAATACTATTCAAAACTTAATAGACAGAGAGCAACCTATTATTACCCATATGTAATTGCTGATAAAAACAAAGTACATTTTGGCGAACCTTGGGGAAGAGAGGGGCATTAACACCGTGCCCACAACTTCGGTTACCCACCAACAGTTATTTCGACATGAGAATGCATAATCGTAAATTTGAATTCAGCTATTAGGAGGAGGATCTGTACACACGAGTCCTGACTGGGGGTAGCCCGGCCGAACTGCGGGAAACTAGATTATGCAGTGGTGAGTTGTTAGCAAGAATAAATTTAAACAAATAAGTACGTCTGACATCTGGTATCTTTTATCTCCAATCTAAAAGTCCTTACTCGTCATTCGGAACTCGTAATTCTACACTTCAATATCAAACTCAGGGAGCTTAATGGGTGGTGTCTTATCTGCCAGATGATTGTGAATCGTATTCCCAAATCTTACAAGTTGTAATATTTGTTCCGGAGGGAGGACCATATTGTGGATGTAGAGGATCATAAGGTAATTCATCCCCTCGAGGCTGTAAAAATCCTGTTGTTGAAAAAAACGGATGAGATCGGGATGCTCAAAATGATAGCGGATATACTCTTCATCAGCTCCCTGCAACAGATATTGACCGCTGAATTCCGGATACTGCACAAAGTCAATGTCCTGCATACCAAAATAGGTACCGAGTCTATGCCACCATTTTTCCGGAACCATCATAAAATGAGGCAGGGCGAGTGCTTTTGAATAGCGAAAGTAAACTGTCTGACGATAGGTATGGCTGGAATTTTTAGAAGAAATGGTATACGCGTAATCAAATACACAAGTGAATTCAAGGTCATCATGCTTACTAATGATGATGGGACATATCTTCCGTCGATGGCCTTTTTTAAATAACTTAAAATCAAGCAACCACTTAATGAGTCCATACTCATCTTCGTTGTGAAAGGACCATTTGAGATTGTTGTTACAATGTTCAAAATCTTTAATCCGCTGTTCAGGTCTGTACCGTGCCATTACTTCTGATTGTATTGTTGAAGATCAGCAATAATATCAGTAGCTGCTGCATCAGATCCGCCTCCTGACAATAACACATCGTACAACTTTTCATACTCATCTTTGATGCGCTGATAGCGGACAGGTTCCAGTATGGATTTCAATGATTTATGAATGTTGTCCGCATTACACTCTGATTGAATTAATTCCGGTACCAACTCCCTTCCTGCAATCAGATTGACCAGGGAAATAAAGGGCACTTTTACAAGACGCCTGGCAATACTATACGAAAAAGGATTGCCTTTATACACTACAACCTGCGGCACGCTTAATAATGCTGTTTCTAATGTGGCCGTACCTGATGTTACCACTGCCGCTTCACAAGACCTCACGATCTCATGCATATTACCATCCAATACCTGAACGTTAGGGGTCCTGTCAATGATCTGATTATAAAGTTCAAGCGGCAGATGGTTGACTCTTGTGATCCTGAACAGATAATCGGGCATACGTTTGGCAAGCGCCACCATTTCGGGTAAGACGAGTTCAACTTCGTGTTTACGACTGCCGGGCAACAATGCAATATATTTTGCAAGAGGTCTTGCTTCAGGCAAATTTTCTTCCCGGATTGCGATTGCCAATGGATGTCCAATGTATTGCGCATTGACTCCGTAGGTGCTATAAAATTCTTTTTCAAAAGGAAGGATGACATACATACGTCTCACTGCCCTTTTCACCTGATGCACTCTTGACGTATGCCAGGCCCACAATTGCGGAGAGATATAATAGTAGACAGGAATTTTTTGTTTGTACGCCCATGATGCCATTCTAAGATTAAATCCGGGATAGTCAACGAGGATTAATGCATCTGGATTAAACGAAAGGATCTCTTCTTTACATAACCTGAAATTCCGAAAGATTGCAGGGAGATGCCTGATCACTTCCACGAAGCCCATATACGCCAGGTCACGGTAATGCCTGGTAATAGTTACACCTTGGGCGCTCATGGCATCTCCACCCCACCCTCTGATATTGGCACGTTCATCAACGTTTTTCAAAGAGGCACATAACAACGCTGCTTGCTTATCACCACTGGCTTCACCGGCAAGGACAAAATATTTCAATCGTTCATGATTTTAAGTCCAAACACAAAAAACCATATTGCGACCAGGATCATACTCGCCACCATGACGCCACGAATGGTTTCATTTTTATACGACTTACGATATCGGCTAACCATGACCAGGTTGGAGCAAATCGCAAACAAGGCAAGTGTCCGGATGCGGAAGTCATCAGCAAACCCAAAATCACTAAATATGCCCATGGTCTCCAAAAGTGTGTAAATGGTGAGCAACAATGCATATGCAATTGCAGGAACTAAAAGGCCTATTGCAATCCCTAACCAAACAGAATCTCTTTGGATAAAAGGGGTCATAGCGCGGGGTGTAAATGTTCCATCACTTTAAGATCCGGGATCGAACGATGATGTGTGAGATCATGGAGAGAAGGCACCACAGAAATATAGCCTTCCCGTAATGCAAAGATGTCGGTGTCAGGTCCTGCATCATTCGTAACAAAATTGCCTGTCAGCCAGTAAAACTTTTGCCCACGCGGATCTTCCCCATCGACGAATTCTTCTTCCCACCGACCTTCAGACTGGCGACAAATCCGCATACCTTTTATTGGACCCTTGTTCGGATGCGGGATATTTACGTTCAGTAATTTGCTATGGGTAAGACCTTGTGCCAGCACATATTTCATAATGGTAGTCACCCAGGGCGTGGCAGGATCAAAATCCGCTTCCATGGAATAATCCTCAAGACTAAATCCGATGGAGTCAATGCCTTCAATGGATGCTTCCATGGCAGCAGACATTGTGCCTGAATAGAGAATATTAATCGAAGCATTAGAACCATGATTGATCCCGGATACACACAGATCAATCTTTCGATTTTTGAGGATCACATTCTTGGCGAGCTTGACGCAATCTACCGGAGTACCCGAACATTCATAGGCTTCGATACCATCAAAGACATTGACTTTGTGCAAACGGATCGGATCACTTAACGTCACCGCATGACCTTTTGCAGATTGTGGACTATTGGGTGCCACCACAATGACTTCTCCCATATGGCGTGCAATACTTACCAGGCGTTTGATACCGGGTGCGAACATGCCATCATCGTTGGTCACTAATATTAGCGGGCGATTTTCCATGAGCAGTTGTGTCATAAAAGGTTTAAAGGTGAATTACTTCGCCATACGCGGCCGCTGCTGCTTCCATGATGGCTTCACTCATGGTGGGATGAGGATGAATGGATTTAATAATTTCCATACCTGTAGATTCAAGTTTGCGTGCAACGACGATTTCAGCGATCATGTCAGTCACATGCGCCCCAATCATGTGGGCACCGAGGATCTCACCATATTTAGCATCAAAGATCAGTTTCACAAATCCTTCCGGATGTCCGGCTGCCTTTGCTTTACCACTGGCGGTAAATGGAAACTTACCAACTTTGATTTCGTGACCTGCTTCTTTCGCTTGTTGTTCAGTCATACCTACGGATGCAATTTCAGGCTGACAATATGTACACGATGGTATGTTATTGTAGTCGATCGGATGTGGATGATGTCCGGCAATTTTTTCAACACATAAAATGCCTTCTGCCGATGCAACATGTGCAAGTGCCGGACCTTCTGTAATATCGCCGATCGCATAGATGCCCGGCACATTGGTTTGACACCATTCGTTGACCACAATTTTTCCTTTCTCCAGCTTAATGCCCAGAGCTTCGAGGCCGATGTTTTCAATATTCGAGGTAACACCTGCAGCAGATAATACAAGATCACATTTAATCTCGGCAACATTACCTGTTTTGCGATCCTTGGTTGTGACAGTTATTGTTTTCCCTGATGTATCTACTTTTTCAACAGACGTATTTGCTAATACATCAATGCCACTTTTTGTAAAATGTTTTGTAAGTTCTTTTGAGATCTCCGGATCTTCACGAGGTACTAAACCCTGTTCGAGATATTCGATCACAGTAACCTTGGTACCCATCGCATGATAGAAATATGCAAACTCAACTCCAATCGCTCCTGCCCCTATCACCACCAATGTGTCTGGTGCTTTTTCAGGCACCATTGCTTTGCGATATTCGATTACTTTTTCTCCGTCAATCGGAATATTCGGCAATGCTTTGGCACGTGCACCCGTGGCCAGTATAATATGATCAGCTTCATAACTTGTAACTTTTGCACCAGCATCTGTTACATCTACCTTTTTACCCCGTGCAAGTTTTCCGGTTCCCATGATGACATCAATTTTATTCTTTTTCATGAGGAACTGAACACCTTTGCTCATACCTTCTGCCACAGTTCGTGAGCGTTTTACAATTGCGGGTACATCAGTGGAAGGATTTTCAGCATTGATACCATAATCTTTCGCATGTTTGAGATAGTGGAAGACTTCAGCGCTTTTCAATAATGCTTTCGTGGGTATACAGCCCCAGTTGAGACAAATGCCGCCAAGTGATTCTTTTTCAATAATGGCTGTCTTAAGACCCAGCTGACTGGCCCTGATAGCTGCAACATACCCACCCGGACCACTTCCGACGACAATGACATTATATTTCATGATGATGATTTTTCAGGTTTACCTGCAATGCTGTAATAGTTAATTCTTAAGAATTGTTTTCAGCATGGCGGGGCAAATATAGTGAGGAGACACAAGAACCACGGGGAATCTGTCCGGAGGCTAAAACTGATTATCTTTGCCCCATTCTGTAACGGGGTGCCTTACCATGCAGGCTGAGATCAAACCCATAGAACCTGTCCGGGTAATGCCGGAAAGGGAACGAGAATGAACAACTATCGTATCACATATGTCAGTCCGCGATCCAGGATGATTATATGTAACACTCAAATCCGGTTCATAATGAATTGTATTTTATATCTACGGACGTTACTTTTGTTTACCATTTTTTTCTGCTGTCAATCCGGACAGGCGCAGTATTATATTCTTGGACGCGGCCTTGATGATTATGAAGTGCCTCATGCATACGCAACTGTTGAGTTGAGAGGTGAAGGATTATTCAAACAACAAACCTGTACTGAGCTTGGTGTATTCCGGTTTGAAAGTCTGAAATCGGGTTCTTATGAACTGGTTTATATAACTCCTTATGGGATTCGGAGAAAAAAAATTGAATTGCGTGGCAGTATTGATGTAACACTTCATATCTCCCGCAATATCGCTATCGACGAAATTAGTGTTATTGCCA